>JAYTFP010000330.1:0-29570 GCA_043734285.1 Acidimicrobiaceae bacterium | reverse complement strand
CCGTCGCGAGCCTGTCCAAGACGTTGGCGCTGGAGTTCGCGCCTCAGCGGATCCGGGTCAACTGCGTTGCGCCGGACATGATCCCGACGCCCGGCGATGCCGGTCTGGCCGAGGCGTCGGGTGCGCTGATCGACGAGACCTACGCATCGCAACCGATGCTCGACGACGGCACCGTCGACGACGCGGCCGCGGTAATCGTCTTCCTGGCCGGCGACCTCAGCCGATTCGTCACGGGGTCGACCATCCACCTCGACGGTGGCACGTTCGCCGCATCGGGCTGGCGTCGGCGCGTGGCCGACGACGCCTGGATGCTCTGAGGCCTCGCTCAGTGCGCTGACAGCCAGGCGTCGCCGAGGGCGAACTCCTCGTCCATCTGCTTGTGCACGATGCCCTTGGCGAACTCGGTGAGCTTGCCGCCGATGAGTGGCACGTTGACCTTGATCTCGATCGTGACGGTGTAGTTCGACTGGTCGCCGTCGGCCTCGAGCAGGGTCTCACCGGCGATCGACATCGGGACGCCCTTCGTGTCGAGGGTGAACGTGCCGCCGTAGGTGCCGTCACCGAAGTCGTTCCACTCGTCGACCGAGACGACGGTGTTGCGGTCCTTGATGAACTTCTTGGCGAAGCCCGGGATGCCCACGACGTCGACCTCGCGGGTCACTGTGAGCAAGAGCTGCTTCTTGGTCTTCTTCTTCTCGACGATGGTGACGCCGTGATGGCCCATGCCCTCGAACTTCGACACGTGCGCGTCGGGGTTCGAGAACATCGCCCAGCACTTGGCGATCGGTGCGTCGAACGTGTGTGTCTTGACGATCTGCATCGCCGTATTCAAGCCGACGAGCGGCGGTCGTGTCGTCGATCGCCACTGCGCTGCTCGTGCTCAAGGTTTTCGCCCGAGAATGCCGATGACGAGGTGGAGCACGCGAGCGGATGGGGGTGATGTCATGAGAGTCGGGTCGGGCGATGGAACCGCAGCCGCCGCGCAGATGGCCGCCCTCGTGAGCAGTCGGGGACACGCCCATCGCCACCGGAGCACCGACGGCAGCGACAGGATCGCGGCGGTCACGGCGGCGACCGTCGATCCGACGGCCGACATCCCGTCGATGCAGGACGCGGTCCGGGCGCTGCTCCAGCGGATCCAGGTCGCCGCGGCGTCGCCCGACGGGGCGAGCGACATCTCCTCGCTGTTCTCGCAGATAGGTGGCGCGTCGACAGTGACGTCGAGCCTGCCTCGGGGATCTCTGCTCGACACCTCGCTCTGACGCGGAGGTGACCGCTTCGGGGCTCATCCGATAGTTTCTGACGGTCCGTCAGATTCTGTTGGGAGAACCGAATGGCCACGCAGGCACCCCTCGCCGGAGTTCGCATCATCGAGTGCTCGATGCTCGGTCCCGGTGCGATCACGACCCATCTCGCCGATCTCGGCGCCGAGGTCATCAAGGTCGAGTCGCCGGCCGGTGACTACATCCGCCAGATGACCTGGCCGATCGTCGAGGGCGTCTCGCTGATGCACCTGCACATCAGCCGCGGCAAGCGATCGATCGTTCTGGACCTGCGCACGCCCGAGGGCGCCGAGGTGTTCAAGGACCTCGTGCGCGACGCCGACGCCGTGATCGAGGCGATGCGCCCCGGCGGCCTCGCCAAGCGGGGCCTCGGCTACGAAGAGCTGAAGGCCGTCAATCCGCGGCTCGTGTGGTGCACGATCTCGGGCTACGGCATGACCGGCCCGTACAAGAACATGCCGTCGCACGGGATCGCCTACGACACCTGGGCCGGACTCGTGAAGCCCGAGACCGATGACGAGGGGTTCTGCTACATCCCCGAGCACCCGTCGACGGGCATCCATGCCGGGCCGCTGTTCGGTGCGCTGGGCGTGCTCGCCGGCATCATCGGCGCGCGGGCGACGGGGGAGGGTTGCCAGATGGAGGTCGCGCAGTCCGACGCGGCCGCGGCCATGGACTGGCTGCGCTCGGAGACCTGGAAGGCCTACGAGCGCCCCGAGAGCGAGGTGACCGGCAACAAGAGCGACAACTTCGAGCGCCGTGCGCCGGGGACCGCCGGAATGCGCGACGGTGTGCGCTACCAGTTCTACCTGACGTCCGACGATCGCCACGTGCTGTTCATGGCGTCCGAGCAGGAGTTCTGGAAGAACTTCTGCAACGGCATCGACCGCGCCGATCTGTTCGAGAAGTGGCCGGGCAACCAGTACGGCGATCACGCCAAGGGCAACCGTGAGCTGCAGGCCATCCTCCGCGAGATCTTCGGAACGAAGACGGCGGTCGAGTGGCTGGCGTTCGGCGACGAGCACAACACGCCGATCGCCGCGGTGAACACCCCGAAGACCATCGCCGACGACCCGCAGTTCCAGGACCGGTTCCCGTGGCTGCCGGCATCCGAGCTCGGATGCGATCAGTTGGCGACGCCGCTGAAAATGGTCGACACGCCGTTGCCGGCACCGACCAAGGCGCCGACGGTCGGCCAGCACACCGAGGAGATCCTCGCGTCGGTCCTGGGCTACGACGACGCCCGGATCGAGCAGCTGCGCGCCGCGGGGGCGATCGGCTGAGATGCCGCGTATCGAGGCGGTTCGCTTCGTACCCGTCGCCATCGACGCCGCGTTCGCGGTCTCACAAACGCATGGCGAGGTTCGGTTGCTGTGGGACCCGTTCATCCGCAGCCAACACCTGATCGACGCGACCGAGCCCGGCAAGGGGGTGCGCACCGGGACCGTGTCGCGGCACCGGCTGCACATGATCTCCGAATACGTGTCGTTCAAGCCGCCGGCCCAGGTGGGCATGCGCATGGTCGACGGGCCGTGGTTCTTCGAGGCCTTCGGCGGAGGATGGGCGTTCGCCGCCGTCGACGGCGGCACGCGAGCGACCTGGCGGTACACGTTCACCGTGCGACCGAAGTGGCTGGCGCCGCTGGCCGATCGGATCGGCACGCGGCTCCTCCAGCGCGACATCGAGGCCCGGCTCGCAGCCTTCGCTGCGGGATGCGAGAACCCGGAAGTACTCGCCGCGGTGAAAAGATGAGTGAGTTCTTGAAATGACTTGTTGCTCGAACATATGTTCGATACATGGAGGTTGTGGAGCGCACACCCGAGGACGTGATGATCGATGCGGCGTCGGTGTTGAGCGCGCTGGCCGATCAGGCCGAGGCGGTGCTGGCCGGGGTCGCGGAGAGTATCGAGGCGTGGCGCGTCGACGGTGAGCGTTCGCCTGCGCGCATCGAAGCAGCTCGGGCTTTGTGCCTGGCATCAGGTCGGGCCCGTCATGCGGTGACCTCGGCAGTGGTGCTGGCAGCGGGGGCGGCTGAGCAGTCGCGTCTGCACCGCGATGACGCCGAGTGCACGACGCGTGTGTGGATGGCGCGTCACGTCGGTGTGTCGCGTCGTGAGGCAGCGGTGTTGTGTCGTGGTGCCGAGGCGTTGGGCCGGTTCCCGAGCGTCGAAGACGCGTTGCTCGAGGGCGAGATCGCGCCGGGTCATCTCGATGCCCTGGCGGGCATCATCCCTGCCCGCATGCGCGGCGCTGAGCTCGCCGATGTGGTCGAGCTCGTCACCGAGCTGATGCCGATCCTGTTGGAGACAGCGCGCACGACCACGGTCGACGAGTTCGAGTTGTTCTGCAACCACGTACGCGCTCGCCTCGATCAAGACGGCGCACCCGACCGCAGCGGTGAGCCATCACGCCTGTACCTGTCGAAGTTGTTCGACGGCCGTTGGGCGCTGAACGGTGATCTGTGTGGTGACGAGGGAGCGATCCTGCACACGATCCTCGCCGACGTCATGGCCCCCTTCGCGCCGCAGCGCGTGACGAGAAGACCCCTGACGCCTCGGCCGACGACATTGCGAGCGACGAGGCGCGTCGAGTGCCGTCCGAGCTGATGGCCGAAGCGTTCATGAAGTTGATGCTCGACGGTGCTGGCGCGACGCGTCCGGGTCGCGTGGGTTTGTTCCTCCACATCGACCTCGACGACCTCGACGGTGACGTGCCTGACACGGCACACACCGAGGCGAATCTCGACATCACTGATGAGACCCTGTGGGCGTTGCTCGGCGCGGGCGATGGTGGTGATGTGACACCGATGTTCAACACGAATGGCATGCCGTTGTCGTATGGGCGCACGCGACGGCTCGCGCCGGCGATGCTGCGACGGGCGTTGGCGCACCGTGACCGCCGCTGCGGGTTCGGGTGGTGCGACGCGCCGGCGTTGCTGACTCAGGCGCATCACGTGCATTTCTGGGAGAACGGTGGGCTCACCGACCCGGAGAACCAGAAGTTGGGGTGCAAGTTCCATCATCACTGCATCCATGACCACGGCTGGGTCATGAGCGGTACGCCTCCCGACGTCACGATCACCCGACCCGACGGCAAACCCCACACGAACGACCAGCAATGGCGGGCCGGTCAACGCGCCCGACACAAGGCCGACAAGACCGCCATCCTCGCTCGCCTCCACCGCGAACGACGACTCCTCGGATCCGCGGCGTGACAGTTCGGTCAGTCGCCCCGGCGAGGCGGGCACCCCTACACTCCTGACGGTCCGTCAGATTCCGGAGGGAGAGCGGAAGTGAGCGCGATCTCGATGACCACGATCCCCGCGCTCCTCCGTGACGCCGCGGCCCGATACGCGGATCGCGAGGCGCTCGTCGATCGCAGTGTCGAGCCTGCCGTGCGGCTCAGTTTCGCCGAGTTGCTCGAACGTGCCGACGGCGTCGCCCGGGCGTTCGTGGGCGGCGGCGTCGAGCCCGGTGACCGCGTCGCGATCTGGGCGCCGAACATCTGGGAGTGGCCGGTCACTCAGCTCGGGCTGCACTCGGCCGGCGCCGTGCTCGTGCCGCTCAACACCCGGTACAAGGGTTCGGAGGCGGCGTACATCCTCGCCAAGAGTCGGGCTCGCATCCTCTGCTGCGTCGAGGGATTCCTCGACAACGACTACGTCTCGATGCTCCGCGCCGCGATCGCCGCGGGTGAGCTGCCCGACCTCGAACGGATCGTGGTGCTGCGCGGTGTCGCGCCCGACGACGCGATCGGGCTCGACGAATTCCTGGCCGTGGGCGACGACATCGAGCCGTCGGTGATCGACGAGCGGGTCGCCGCGCTCACCCCGTCCGATCTGTCGGATCTGCTGTTCACCTCAGGCACGACCGGCGCGCCGAAGGGCGTGATGTGCACGCACGGCCAGACCGTCCGTGCGTTCGACGCGTGGGGGACGATCGTCGGACTCGAGTCAAGCGACCGCTACCTCATCATCAATCCGTTCTTCCACTCCTTCGGGTACAAGGCCGGCATCATCGCCTCGCTCGTCAAGGGCGCCACGATGGTGCCGCTCGCCACGTTCGATGTCGCTCAGGTGATGGCGACGATCGAGGCCGAGAAGATCACGACGCTCCCCGGACCGCCGACCATCTTCCAGACGATCATCAACCACGCCGAGTTCGACATCACCAAGCTCTCGACGTTGCGGCTGGCGGTCACCGGCGCGGCCAGCGTGCCGGTGCAGCTCATCCGCGACATGGGCGACGTGTTGCAATTCGAGAAGGTGCTCACCGCGTACGGGCTGACCGAGGCATCGGGGATCGCGACCGTGTCGCGCCACGACGACACCGCCGAGGTCATCGCCCACTACTCGGGCAGGGCGATTCCCGACGTCGAGGTGGCGGTCGTCGACGACGCCGGCCACGAGGTGCCGCGGGGCGAGCCCGGCGAGGTCGTGATCCGTGGCTACAACATCATGGTCGGCTACTTCGAGGCGCCCGAGCAGAGCGCCGAGGCGATCGACGCCGACGGCTGGCTCCACACCGGCGACATCGGCGTGATGAACGCCGACGGCTACCTGAAGATCACCGACCGCATGAAGGACATGTTCATCGTGGGCGGCTTCAACGCGTACCCGGCCGAGATCGAGTCGCTCCTCTCCGAACATCCCGCGATCGCACAGTCGTCGGTCGTCGGGGTGCCCGACGAGCGGATGGGCGAGGTCGCGTTCGCGTTCGTCGTGTTGCGCCCCGGTGCGACCGCGGATGCCGAGTCGATCCGCGCCTGGGCGAAGGAGCATATGGCGAACTTCAAGGTGCCATCGCGCGTCGAGATCGTCGACGCCTTCCCGCTCAACGCCGCGGGCAAGGTGCTGAAGTACGAGCTGCGCGACCGTGCGGGCAAGATCGTCGCCGAGGGGGCCACGTCGTGAAGTTCTGCCAGGCGATGATCGGACTCCCGTCCGGCGACTACGTGGCCGTCGCACGCGCTGCCGAGGCCGCGGGGTTCGACTCTGTGGCACTCAGCGATCACGTCGTCTATCCCGAGGTCATCGCGTCGAAGTATCCGTACACCGACGACGGCCGCCCGCAGTACGAGCCCGAGTGGGACTTCCCCGATCCGTGGATCGCGATCGGCGCGATCTCCTCGGTCACCACCCGACTCGAGTTCCTGACCAACGTCTACGTGCTGCCGGCGCGCAATCCGCTGCTGGTGGCGAAGGCGGTCGGCACCGCCGCGGCGATGTCGGGTGGCCGCGTGTCGTTCGGCATCGGCGCCGGCTGGATGCGCGAGGAGTTCGACCTACTCGAGCAGCGATTCGCCGGTCGCGGCAAGCGGATGGACGAGATGGTCGAGCTGCTCCGCAAGGTCTGGACAGGCGGATTCGTCGAGCACCACGGAGAGCACTACGACTTCGACCGGCTCGAGATGCGCCCAGTCCCACCGGGCCCGGTGCCGGTGCTCGTCGGCGGCGATTCCGAGGTCGCGCTGCGTCGTGCCGCACGGCTCGACGGCTGGATCGGCGTCAATTACTCGCTCGACCAGCTCGAAGCCCACTGCGAGACGCTGCATCGTTACCGGGCTGAGGTCGGCCTCGCCGACGAACCGCTCGAGATCGTCGCCTCGCCGCTCGCCGCGCCGCGGCCCGAGACGATCGAACGGCTCGAGAAGATGGGCGTGACCACCGTGCTCACGTCGTCGTGGATGGCGTTCGACCAACGCAACGTCGAGAGCGCCGGGCAGGCGATCGAGTTCGTCGAGAAGTACAGCGCGAAGTTCATCGCGCCGCACAGGGGTCTGTCGTGAGCGCCGTGCCCGAGCCGCCCGACGAGATCGACGCGGTCGACGACCTCGACGACGAAGAGCCGCGCGCGTCCGACGGCCGCGTGCCCGGTCGTCGCGGTCGCGCGACCCGCCAGCGGCTGCTCGACTGCACGCTGCGGATGCTCGAGCACAACAGCTACCGCGACCTCAAGGTCGTCGACATCGCGCGCGAAGCGGGCACATCGCCGGCGACCTTCTACCAGTACTTCCCAGATGTCGAGGAGGCGATCCTCGCGCTCGCCGAGGAGATGGCCTCGGCCGGCAACGAGCGGTTGACGGCGATCGTGCGCACCGGCAAGTGGCGCGGCGCGGCGGGTTACGCGACCGCCCAGGCGATCTCGGATTCGTACATCAGTTTCTGGGACGACAACTGGCCGCTGATGCGCGTGATCGACCTCACGAGCGAGGAGGGCGACCAACGGTTCCGCTCGATCCGCACGCGTCTGCTCAACGAGTTCACCGTCGCGCTCAGCGAGGTCATCGCGGCCGAGAAGCGTGCCGGTCGTCATCCCGACGACGTCGACCCGATGGCGACCGCGGGCGTGCTGGTGTCGATGCTCGCCCACGTCGCGTCGCACCGCTACGGCTTCGAGTTCTACGGCATCCTCACCGACGACCTGCGCCGCTCGATGGCCCGCATCGTCTTCACCACGGTCTCGGGCCAGAAGCCTCCGAAAGTCGGCTAACGGGCCGACCCACTGCGCCATTTCGGCACGCTCGGCGCGGTCGCCTCGAGCGATCGCAGGTAGGTGGTGACCTGCTGGATCTGTTCGTCGGTCAGCGTGCCGCCGAACTCGAACGCCCAGGCCGGCATCTCGGTGCCGGAGATCCCGCCACCGACGATTCGCTCGATCTGTCCCGAACTGGTCGACTTCAGGAACTCCTTGGCGTTCAACACCGGCGCGCTGCCGCCGTTGCCCTCCTTGCCGTGACACGACGCGCAGTTGGTCGCGTAGAGCTGGCTGCCGATTTCCCGGTAACTGGTCTGCTGCTGCGCGGCAGCCTCCCGCCGAAGGCCCGGCTCACGGATCTTGTACGTGATGAAGCCGGCGATGAGCAGGGCCATGAACACCATCCCCATCACGAGGTAACGGTCGAGGCTGGTCTCGAGCGATTGGGGCTCGAACGGAGGAGGGGTCGGACGGTCGCGTGGCATCGGTCAGCCCCTCTTGCACTTGGGGCCCTTGGCGGGCGTGAGGTAGGCCTTGGCTCCACGGGCGGGGCCGGCCTCGGTCGTCGAGGTGTCGACGACGACCACTCCGTCCTCGATGCTGATCGGGTATTGCGACATGCCGATGGGCGACGGTCCTTCGATCCACTCGCCTCCGATGTCGAAGACCGACCCGTGACACGGACACTCGAATCGGCCCGACGAATCACAGAACGGCACCTGGCACCCGAGGTGTGGACACTTCTGGGAGATCGCGAGCAACTCCGCGCCCGTGTTGGCGATGAACAATCGGCCCTCGGGTACGAAGGTCGCCGTGCCGGCTCGGTAGTTGGCCGGGTCGTTCAGTTTGATCTTGCCGCCGCCTCCGCTGCCCGAGAGCGGACGCAACGACTCCCAGATGGTCCAGCCGGTGGCGGCCGCCAGCAATGCGCCGCCCATTCGCCACCCGTCCCGCAGGAGATCTCGTCGTGTTCGGTGAGCCATGTCCATCCTCCTAGAGCTCGACGTACCAATGCGTCCACGGGGCGATGAACTCCCACCCCGGTCCGCGGAAGAACGTGCCGATGACCGTCAGGACCACCGCGAGCAGCAGCAGCCCCGAGAAGATCGTGATGGCCACCTTGCGATGCCGCGCGACGGTCGACGGATTCCGATCGATGTAGGGCAACAACACCAGGGTGAGCACCGCGCCGATGGGCACGAGGATGCCGGCGACCAACGGGTCGAAATGGGCCAGCAGCTCCTGGAGCCCCGCGAAGTACCATGGTGCCTTCGCCGGTTCGGGCGTCAGATTCGGGTTGGCCAGCCCGCGCAGCGGCGCGACGAAGAGGACGCCCAGCGCGAGCACGACGGTCGACACCATCAACGCGACCACCACATGTCGCACGATCAGGTGCGGCCAGCTGAAGACGGTGTCGTCGACACCGCGTTCCTCGGCCGTCACCGACTCGCGGTCGACGACACCGAGGACCCGGGTGCGTCCGCCGTACAGGTGAGCGGGTGCAGACGCGGGCACTGCAGGGTTGGGGCTCGCGGTGCCCCCTTCCTCGAAAGCGCCGGTCGCGCCGACTGCGGTCCGCTCGACCGCGAAGCCATCCTTGCGGACCCGCCAGATGTGCACTGCGAGCACGAGCACGAGGGTCAGCGGCAGCACGGCGACATGGAGCGCGTAGAACCGCGTCAGGGTCGGCTGGCCGATCTGGTTGCCACCGATGAGGAGTTTGGCGGTCGCTCCGCCGATGAGCGGGAGATAGTGCACCAGGTTGGTGCCGACGGTCACCGCCCAGTAGCTCAGCTGATCCCAGGGCAGCAGATAGCCGGTGAACGACAGGCCCAGCGTGAGCAGCAGGAGCACGACACCGAGCACCCAGTTGAACTCGCGGGGCTTCTTGTACGCGCCAGCGAAGAACACGCGGGCGAGATGCAGCACGACGGCCAACACCATCAGGTGCGCCGACCACCGGTGCACGTTGCGCACGAGCTGGCCGAACCCGACGCCGGTGCGGATCGTCTGCATGTCCCCGTAGGCGGTGCCCACCGTGGGTGTGTAGAAGAACATGAGGTAGATGCCGGTCGTGACCAGGATGCCGAACAGCACCGTGGCGATGAAGCCGAGGCGGAACGAGTACCTCAGTCGCAGCACACGCGCCGGGATCTTCACGGGATAGACGTGCAGGAAGAAGTTCGAGAACCCCTGGAGGGCACGACCCCGGGGCGTCTCGATCGGTGGATGCCGAAATGCCGAGCGCCACGCCGAACTGCGCCGGAGTCGTGCGAGCAATCCCGTTCCGGCTGCGTACGCGATCGCCGGCTCGAGTGGATCCCGGGTCGGGGCTTCGCCCGCGCCGTCAGGCTCCGTCATGTGCCACCTCCTGTGCGTGGACCATCGAGAGTGCGCCAGGCGGACACCGGTTGACGCAGAGTCCACAACGGATGCACTGGTCTTCCGCGAGGAGCAGGACGCTCTGGTCTTCGGTCCCCATCTCCAGGTGGTCGGCCCGGGCGATGGTGATGCAGTCGGTGGGGCACACGTCGACGCACAATCCGCAGAGGATGCACAGCGTCGGCTCGAGCATGACGTTGTCAAAGCAGCGCAGACATCGCAACGACTCGAGCCAGGCATCCTGGGCGTCGTAGCCCGTCTCGACTTCGGCGAAACCGGTGCGTCGCTCGGTCGCGGTCGACGGCACGACCTGGCGCGCGATGGCGTCGTACCCGGTCGAGAGCCGCCGGAACGCGGGCCGTTGCTGCAATTCGACGCGCACCGGGCGAACCGACGGGACGGCGGCTCCGCGGATGGATACCTGGTGGATGGATGCCGCGGCGCGCAATCCGTCGGCGACGGCATCGATGAGGTTTCGGGGTCCCTTCGCGACATCACCACCGGCCCAGATGCGGGGATGCGACGAGCGAAGGGTGGTGGGATCGACCTGGATGCCGCCGCCGCGGGTGCGGTCGAGCGCGACGTCGCCGAGACAGGAGAGATCGGCGGATTGGCCGACAGCGAGGATGATCGTGTCGGCGACCAGCACCTCCTCAGTGCCTTCGGTGAAGGTGGGAGCGAACCGACCGTCCGCGTCGAACACCGATGCCACCGCGATGGTCTCGAGGCCGGTGACCATGCCGCCCTCGCCGACGAACCGGCGGGGACCTCGGCGGTACAGCAGCGTGATGCCCTCGTGCTCGGCTTCGGCGATCTCCTCCGGGTCGGCGGGGATCTCGTCGGGCGACTCGAGTGCGATGACCGTGATGTCGGCCACGCCCTCGCGTCGCGCCATGCGAGCGACGTCCAACGTGGTGATCATCTCGCGGCGGGCATCATCGGCACGCGACGCCTCGTCAGCTCGGAGCGCGGTGCGCGCGGCGTCGAACGCGACGTTGCCGCCGCCGACGACCACCACGCGTTGGCCGAGGTCGACCTTGAACCCCTGGTTCACGTTGAGCAGGAACTCGACGGCGCGCAGCACGCCGTCCTGGTCGTGGCCCGGGAGTTCGAGATCGCGGCCGAGGCCGGTGCCAACCGCCAGGAAGAGCGAGTCGTGCTCGGCCAGGAGGTCGTCGATCGTTGCGTCGCGGCCGACGCGGAATCCGAGGCGCACCTCGATACCCAGGTCGACGATGGCCTCGATCTCTCGGGCGACGACCTCGCGGGCCAGGCGGTACTCGGGAATGCCCAGCACCATCATGCCGCCGAGTCGGTCGGCAGCCTCGTAGACGGTGACCGGATGACCAGCGAGCCGCAGCTCGTAGGCCGCGGCCAGACCCGCTGGGCCCCCACCGATGATCCCGACCGACGTGCCGGTCGCCTCGGGCACCGGCCCGTGCGCCTCGTGCCACACCGCCGCCGCGTGGAAGCTCTCGATACCGAACTGCTCGGTGACATATCGCTTCAACGCTCGGATGGCGACCGGCGCGTCGACGGTGCCGCGTCGGCATGCCGACTCGCACGGCGCTGCGCACACACGGCCGCAGATGGACGGAAAGGGGTTGGGTCCGCGTGCGATGAGGTAGGCGTCACGCGAGCGCCCTTCGGCAATGGCGGTGACGTACGCACCCGCGTCGGTGTGCACCGGGCAGGCGGCGCGACAGGGCTCGTTCGCCCAGAGCCACTCGGCGTCGGGCACTGCCGGTCGCGGCACTACAGCTGTGCCCGGCTCTGAAGGCGTCGTAACACCCAGGCGGCGCCGAGCACGCACAGCACGAAGTAGACCGACGCAACGTACGCGGCGTTGTCGCGACTCACGCTGGTGAGCCGAGTCATGATCTCGTTCGCGCCGATGACCGCGACGCCGAGGCCGACGACCAGCACGACGACGGCCGTCGCGATCGCGCGGATCCAGCCGATCTCGTGTGTCTCCGGGGTCATGGGGCGAACCTACGGCTGCCCCACATCCCGGGGCAGGGGAAAAGGTCCCAACGGCGCAGACTTGGCCGTTTCTTTACCTGGCAAGTGGGGACCTTGGACCCTGTGGTGCGGCGGCCGGCGACCGTACGTTCGAGAGATGACAACCAAATTGACCAGAGAAGGACGAGCCATGACACGAGTTCGCATGTCGATGATCGCCGCAACCGCTGCGGTCGCGCTGATGACAGCGGGATGTTCCAGCACCAAGTCCACGGCAACCACCACCAGTGGCGCTGGCGTCGCGGTGACCACCGCCGCACCCGGAACGTCGGTCAAGGTGACCCTGGGTGACACGAAGGGGCTCGACGCGACGATGACGCTGGTGGCAACACCTGCGACGGTCGCTGCCGGCAACGTCACGTTCGAGGTGAAGAACACCGGAACGATCGAGCACGAGATGTTGGTCATCAAGACCGACACCCCGTTCGACAAGATCGCGGTCACCGACGCCGGCGACCCGCCGGTTTCCGTCGCGACCGGGGCCGACAAGATCGACGAGGCCGACAGCATCGGCGAGACGGGTTCGCCCAACCTCAAGGCCGGCGAAACCCGGACGTTCACGGTCAAGGACATGGCGGCCGGCAAGTACGCGCTGGTCTGCAACGTCGCCAAGCACTACGGCATGAGCATGCGGGCGCCGTTCACCGTCACGGCGTAGCACCATCACCCGGCCGTTCGCGTCGCGCTCGTTGGCGGGTAACTCCGCTTTCGACCGCGGCGCGAATCGTCGTGTCGTTGTCACGTGAGATGAAGTCGTGCACGTACCTCTCGAGCAACACCCGCAGGATGGGGTTGAACGCGTGGTACGTCTCGCCGAATGCGACCCGCGTCATCCCGTTGCCGAGATCATCGAGGCGGTGCCATCCCGACGCCTTCGACCACAGTGGCTTTCCGACCGATTCGTAGCGAGCGAACCCGGGGGGCCGTGACTCGGTGACGCATTCCCACGAGCGCCCGACGCCGCCGGACAGCAAGATCCGCGGCACGGGGAACGTGCAGGTGCGCACCAGTCCCGCCCCGTGCTCGTCGCCCTCGTGCACGATCTCGATGCACACGCCGCCGTATTCGATGACCCGGTGGCTGCCGTCGGCGGTCGGGTGGGGTCGCGGGTGCAGCGCCCGCCACACCTCGTCGCGCGTCGCCTCGATGTCGAAGTGGAACTCGTGCTCCCGCATCGATGGTCACCTTTGCACATCGGCCCTACTGTTCACTCGGTGGTCGACATGACCGGTCGCAACTACATCGTCGTGTCGGCCGACGCGCACGCGTCGCCCGACGACCTCGACGAGTTCATCTCGTACGTGGATCCGGCCGATCGAGACCTCGTTCGTGCCGCCGGCGAGCAGTCGTCGGCCGCGATCTCGATGTTCGGCGGGAGCGATCCGGGCGAGCTCGACGAGTCGGACCCGGTGCGCGCCACGGCGACGCGCCGGCTCGCCGGTATGGCGGTCGACACCGACGCCGCCTCGGAATGGCTGGAGCGCTACAGCGTCGATTGGGTGTTCGCCGGCGACGCAAACGGTCGACGTCTCGAGGTGCTCGAGTCGCAGGGCATCCACGCCGAGGTCACGTACCCCGGTCCCGTGCTGGCCGGGGCGCAGTCGGCGGCGATGTTCGCGGGCGCCCATCGCGGTGACGGACTCGACGCCGTGTGGCCGGCGATCCGCGCCTACGACCGATGGCTCGCGGACTTCTGCGCGGCCGCGCCGGGTCGACGGGCCGGATGCATCCCGATCGACCTGCACGACATGGACGCGGCGGTCGCCGAGATCGAGTGGGCGCGGGCGAACGGTCTGTTCGGCGGCGTGATGCTCCCGGCCATGTCGACCACCTCGGGACTGCGCGGCTACACCGACGACTACTACCAGCCGTTCTGGAGCGCGTGCGAAGCCTGCGGGATGGTCCTCAACCTCCACACGGGCGCGTCGGGCGTGCCGACTGATGCCCGCCAGCTCTACGACGCGAAGTACGGAGGATTCCTGGGGCTGTACGAGGTCTTCGTCTTCACGCGGCGTCCGCTGTGGTTCCTGATCCTCGGCGGCGTGTTCGACCGCCACCCTGACCTGCAGGTGGTCGTCTCAGAGAACGGGGTGCAGTGGTTGCCGTCGCTGGTGCGCGACATGGAGCAGTTCTTCGACACGCACGGCTACGCACCGCTGCGCTCGTCGCTGAAGATGCGCCCCGCCGAATACGTCGAGCGTCACGTGCATCTCGGCGGGTCGCTGATGACGCGCACCGATGCGGAGCGACGCGACGAGATCGGCGTGGATCGCTTGATGTGGGGCGCGGACTACCCGCACCTCGAGGGCGCGGTGCCGGTGCATCGCGAGACGCTCCGTCACGTGTTCGGCGGCATGCCCGAGGGTGACCTGCGCAAGATCCTCGGCCAGAACGCGGTCGACCTCTGGGGCTTCGACGGGTCACTGCTGCAGCAGGTCGCCGATCGGGTCGGCCCGACGGTCGCCGATCTCGCCACCCCGCTCGGTCTCGACGAGTTCGCCGAGACGTTCAGCTGGAGCCTCGGGCGGGTCGTGCCACTCGCAGTTCGACCGAGTAGATCGACGAGCGGCTGAGCTGACCGGCCAACCACGGCCGGTTCGGACGATCGATCGCCGAGCTGTAGTCGTAGACGGTGAACCGCCCGTCGCCGTGCGCGATCAGCGCCGGGAAACAGCAGTCGCCGCGCCCGGGCAGATCGCAGAGCCAGGTCGCCTCGAGCGAGTCGGGGTCGATCTGCCAGACCGCGGTGCGCTTCGGTGTCCACCAGTACGCGAGTTGGTAGACGCGCGTGCGCCGCGACGGCGTGCGCGGCCACGACCAACCGAGGTCGTAGCGGCCGCCGAAGGCGACCTGCCGGCGGGCGATCAACAGAACGGTCTCGCCATCTCGAAAGATCAGCGGCGAGTCGAACTTTCGCGCGGTGCGCCGCGTCTGCCAGTTGCGTGTGCCGGCGTCGGGAGCGCGACAGATGTCGGAGCCCCATCCCGTCGGTCCCTCCATCCGCGTCACGGCCACCCAGCCCCCGCCGGGCGATTCGACGATGTCGGTCTCGGTGCCGCCGACGTGCGCGACCGGGTGCTCAGGGTCGAGCGGCTTCCACGCGCGTCCGTCGTCGGTGGTCCACAGCTCGACCCGCGTCGGTTCGGGGTGTGCCGAGTAGGTCGTGTCGGCGCCCAAGTAGACGCTCATCACCGGGACGCCCTCGAGCAGTCGCGGTCGCCACTCGACCACGCCTTGATCGGAAATCGCCTCGGGATCGGTCCAGCCGCCGTCGAGCCGTTCGATCACGTGCACGCGGTCGGGCTCGAATTTGTAGATCGTCGAGCCGAGCGTGAAGAAGTAGAGGAGGAGACGGCCGTTCCACGAGAGCCATCGCGGCTCGCGGACGTCGCGATCGAGATGGACGGTCGTCTCGGCGACCCAGGTCGCGCCGCCGTCGCCGCTCGACACGACCTGCAGCTTCACCTTGCTGCTCGCGAAGTGCGTCGGGCCCGTGCGCCAGGCGAGGTAACGGCGCCCGTCGTGTTCGCAGACGTCGAGGTTGTTGTTCGAGCGGCTCACGTCGAGGCCCGCGACAGCGGCCGGTCCCGGCACCACCGCCCGTCGACCCGTCACCGTCACCCGCACCGTCATCGAAGAAACGATCCCACGGCGACAGCGACGATGATCGGTCAGACTGAGCAGATGTCCCTCGACCCGCGCATCCGAGCAATCATTCGTCTCGCCGCGTTGACCGGCGGCGACGATCTGTCGGTGCCGATGGCGACCCGACGATTCGAGTCGGCGCGCATGTCGCGAGGTGCGCCCGTGGTGATGCACCGCGGGCCCGAACCTGCGTCGACCACGAACATCCTCGTCCCGGTCGAGGGCGGCAGGATTCTCGTGCGGATCTACCGGCCGCACGGAGCGGGGCCCCATCCGCTGTACGTGTTCCTTCACGGCGGGGGATGGTGCCTCGGCACCCTCGACGAGCGTGACGCTCGGTGCCGCGCGATCAGCGCGGGCGCTCGGTGCGTGGTCGCGTCGGTCGACTACCGGATGGCGCCCGAGAACCAGTACCCGACCGCCCCCGAGGACTGTTACGCCGTGCTGACCTGGCTCGTCGATCACGCGGACGGACACGGCATCGACGCGGCGCGCGTCGCGATCGGTGGCGAATCGGCAGGCGGCAACCTCGCGGCGGTGGTCTGCCTCATGGCGCGCGACCGCGGCGGCCCGTCGATCTGTCACCAGTGGCTCGATGTACCCGCCACCGATGCGACGCTCGCCCAGTCGGGACATCGTGAGGTGCCCGACGGTTACCTCCTCGACGCGGCGACCATCGACGACTTCCTCGAGCACTACCTGGCCGACCCGTCGCAGGCCAAGGAGCCCTACTGCTCGCCGCTCCTCGCGGAGGACCACAGCGGCCTGCCGTCCGCGTGGATCATGACCGCCGAGTTCGACAAGCTGCGCGGTGACGGCGAGGCCTACGCCTCGGCGCTCGAGGCCGCGGGGGTGCCCGTGCAGCACGTGCGCCTCGACGGGCACATCCACGCCTCCTTCTCGTTCAGCCGCTTGCTGGCGTCGGCGCGGGCCTACGAACGCGACGCGATTGCGGCGCTGGTCGCGGCGTTCGCTAGAATCTGACGACCCGTCAGAAACGGAGAGGGCGCAGTCATGGATTTCGAGTTCTCAGAGGAGCAGAAGGCCTTCCAGAAAGAGGTCGAGGCCTTCATCGACGCCAACGACGACATCGACATCTTCGACGTCACCCGCGAGAACATGGCGCAGATCGTCGACACGCCCAAGCGCCGGGCGTTCATGAAAGAGCTCGGCCACAAGGGCTGGCTGGGCCTGACCTGGCCCGAGCGCTACGGCGGCAAAGACTCCGAAGGCTTCTACGAGTACATCCTCAACGAGGCGCTCGCCGGCCACGGCGGCCCGCAGATCGGTAAGGGCGTCGGCATCATCGGCAAGACGATCATCGCCCACGGCTCCGACTTCCTGAAAGAGAAGTTCCTGCCGATGATCCTCGAGAACGACGTCGAGTTCGCGGTCGGCTACTCCGAGCCGAACGCCGGATCCGACGCCGCGTCGATGCGCCTGAAAGGCGTGAAGCACACCAACGAAGAGGGCGTCGAGGGCTGGCTCCTCAATGGCCAGAAGACGTGGACCACGTCGGCTCACTTCGCCGAGTGGTACTGGTGCGGCGTGCGCACCGATCCCGACAACAAGCACCTGGGCATCAGCCTCATGTTGATCCCGATGGACCACCCGGGCATCACCATCAACGGCATCTGGACGATGGGCGACGAGCGCACCAACGAGGTGTGGCTCGACAACGTGTTCGTGCCCGACGAGTACGTCGTCGGCGAGGTGAACCACGGGTTTCGTTACATCTCGCAGGCGCTCGATCTCGAGCGTTTCACGATGTTCACGTACAGCCCGATCCGCCAGCGTCTCGACCTGTTGTCCGAGTACGTCAAGGAGACGACTCGCGACGGTGAGCCGCTGAAGGACGACCCGGTCGTGCGTTCGAAGATGGCGAACCTTCACACCGAGGCCGAGGTCGCCCGCGTGATGGGCCTGCGCTTCGTTGCCGAGGCTGTCAAGGTCGAGCACGCGGTGAAGACGGGCAAGCCGTTCCAGCCGCCGACGGTCGAGGCATCGTCGTACAAGTTGTTCGCGACCGAGCTCTCGCGGCGTCTGGCGAGCGCATCGATGGACATCGGCGGACCGGGCACGCAGCTGCGGGTCAAGACCGAGGATGCCCCGATGAAGGGCCGTGCCGAGTCGACGTATCGCTACACCGTCATCGACACGATCGGCGGCGGCGCGTCCGAGATCCAGAAGAACATCATCGCCCGCCGTGGTCTCGGGCTCCCGAAGAACTTCTGACATGACCCGACCGGGCCCGGCGCTGGAGGGGGTTCGCGTGCTCGACCTCGCCTCGGTGGGGCCGGCAGCCCGCGCGTCGCGGACGCTCGCCGACTACGGCGCGGAGGTCATCAAGGTCGGCGCGGTGCCACGCGCCGGGGGCGTGCAGATCGTCCCGCCGTTCTACGCCTACTCCGGCAACCGCGGCATGCAGCGGGCGCTTTTCGATCTCAAGTCCGACGAGGGTCGCGACGCGTTGCTCGCGCTGGTCGACACGGCCGACGTGCTCATCGAATCGTTCCGACCGGGTGTGGTCGACCGTCTCGGCATCGGTTGGGACGTGGTGCACGCCCGCAACGCGCGCGTCGTCTACTGCTCGACGAGCGGCTACGGACAGACCGGCCCGCGCAGCGGCTGGGCGGGCCACGACGTGAACTACCTCGGCGCCGGCGGTTTCCTCGACTGCAGCGGCCGGCGCGCCGACGGGCGTCCCGCGCTGCCGGGTGCGACCATCGCCGACATCGCCGCCGGTGGCATGCAGGCGGCCATGGCGATCATGGCTGCGCTCCTGCACCGCGAACGCACGGGCGCGGGCCAGTTCCTCGACGTGTCGATCGCCGACGGCGTCTTCGCGATGATGTCGCTCTACGTCGACGAATACCTGGCGACCGGCACCGAACCCGGTCCGGGTCACTACATCCTCACCGGAAGGTACGCCTGCTACGAGATCTACGAGTGCAGCGACGGCCGCTTCGTGTCGGTCGGTGCGATCGAGCCGCAGTTCTGGAAGAACCTGTGCCGTCTGCTCGGCCTCGACCGCTATGCGGCTGCGCAGACCGACGACGCACTGCAGGGTGAGATCGCCGCGGCGATGGCCGACGTGTTCCGCACCCGCACCCGCGACCAGTGGGTCGCCGAACTCGGGCCGGCCGACACCTGCGTCGCCGCGGTCAACACCGTCGCCGAGGCGGTGCTCGACGAGCAGTACGTGTCGCGTGGCTCTGTCGTCGACGCGGTGAGCGCGACCGAGGGACCGTTCCGGCAGAGCGGGCCGATCTGGGCCGGCACCGTCGAACCCGACGGGCCGTACGACGTCCGCGAGGCGACGCTGACCGACACCGCGGCGTTGCTCGGCGCAGCCGGCTTCGATGCCGCCGCGATCGAATCGCTCGTTGAGAGCGGGGCCGTCGCATGAGCGACCTGCCACCCGAAGCCGCCGCGCTCATCGGTCGCCCGATGTATCCCGAGACGGCGAACTTCGACGTCGAACGCAGCTACGCGTACAACACGCTCGCGGCGACGCAGAACGCGAACCCGCTCTTCTGGGACGACGCGGTCGCCGACGAGCTGACCGGCGGCATGATCGCGCCGCCGACCACGTTGTCGCTGTGGATGCGGCCCCACTTCTGGGAGCCGGGCGCGGTCGGCGAGCAGGTCGCGCTCAAGGTCCATTTCGACCTCAAGGCCATCTTCGGCCTTCCCGAGGCGGTGATGACCGACAACACCATCACCTTCCACGAGCCGGTGCGTCCGGGTGATCGCATCAGCAACCAGCAGGTGTTGCAGTCGATCTCCGAGCCCAAGACCACCAAGCTCGGCACCGGTCGCTTCTGGGTGATCGACGTCGAGTTCACCAGCCAGCGTGGCGAGCTCGTCGGCGTGGAGCGCGACACCGGCTTCGGATATCGGCGGGGTGGGTCATGACGGTCGTGCTGACCGATGTCACCGTGGGCCAGGCGCTGCCCGATCTCGCAGTCGACGTGACACCGACGACCGTGGTGCTCGGCGCGATCGCCAGCCGCGACTGGCGGCCGATGCATCACGACTACAAGTTCGCGACCGAACGCAACGGCGTCGCCGACATCTTCTTGAACACCCCGAATCAGGCCGCCTGGTTCGAGCGGTTCATCACCGACTGGACCGGCCCGAGGGGCCGGCTGGGACGCATGACGTTCCGCATGCGCGACTCGGTCTTCCCGGGCGATCGCATGGTCTTCGCCGCGACCGTGACCGCGGTCGAGAGCGACCACGTCGGTTGCGGTTGGGTCGCGCTCGACATCACCCTCACCGTCGGCGACCGGACCTGCAGTACCTGCAGCGCCCGGGTCGGTGTGCCCACCACCTCTGACGACAACCCCTGGTCGCGCCGCGGCGACGACTGGCAGCCCTGAGTAGAGAGAGAAACCCGATGCTGAACCTCGATTTCAACGAAGAGCAGGACATGCTGCGCGAGATGGTGCGCGGCCTGTGCAGCCAGTACGCATCGCTGGAGAGCGTGCGTGAGCTCGAGGACGATCCCATCGGCTACTCGACCGAGCTGTGGTCGCAACTCGGCGACCTCGACCTGCTCGGGCTGCTCCTGCCGGCCGAGTACGGCGGCTCGGCGATGTCGATGACCGAGGGCGTCATCGTCTACGAGGAGTTCGGACGGTCACTCGCCCCGACCCCGCATTTCGTGAGCTGCGTGCTCTCCGCCGGAGCGCTCGTGCGCGCCGGATCAGACGCGCAGCGCCAGGCGTGGCTGCCGAAGATCGCCAAGGGCGAGGCGATCCTGACGCCGGCGTGGCTCGAGCCCGAGAACGGCTACTCGGCGCGCGGCGTCGAGATGCGCGCGGTGCCCGACGGCGACGGCTTCGTGCTGACCGGTACGAAGATGCACGTCGCGTTCGCTGCGGCGGCGAACGGGCTGGTCGTGCTGGCCCGCACCGGCGACGAGGCTGATGCAGTCGACCTGTTCCTCATCGACCCGCAGGCCGCGGGCGTCACGCTCACGCAGAAGATGACGATCTCGTCCGACGCCCAGTATCGCGTCGACTTCGACGGCGTTCGTGTCGCTGCGGCCGATCGCATCGGCGACGCCGGCAGTGGATGGGCGACGTGGCAGAAGGTGATGGAGGAGGGGATCATCCTCGCCGCGGCGCAGGCGATGGGCGGCGCTGAGCACGCGCTCGAGATCACCGTGCAGTACTCGAAGGACCGCGAGCAGTTCGACAAGCCGCTCGGCGCCTTCCAAGCACTCGCGCACTACATGGCCGACGCGAAGACGGCCGTCGACGGCGGCAAGGTGCTCGTTTACGAGGCGGCCTGGGCGCATTCGATGGGTCGTCCGCTGGCCCGGCTCGCGCCGATGTCGAAGCTGTTCGCGTGCAACACCTACCGCGACGTGACGGCGATGGCGCAACAGATCTTCGGCG
Source organism: Acidimicrobiaceae bacterium (assembly GCA_043734285.1). Lineage (GTDB taxonomy): Bacteria > Actinomycetota > Acidimicrobiia > Acidimicrobiales > Microtrichaceae > JAYTFP01. The sequence goes on along the minus strand of JAYTFP010000330.1, from coordinate 8,354 downwards.
GCGTCGGCTTCACGCTCGAGTACGAGATCCAATTGTACTTCCGTCGTGCGAAGCAGCTCCAGATCTCGTGGTACGACACGCGCATCCTCGAGGAGATGGTCGCCAAGGCCATCCTCGACGACGAAGCCGCCTGAGTAACTACCCCGAATGGTCGACGGTTGCGCAGCTCGCGTTGACCGCGACCGTGTTACAGCGCGCTTGGGTGCCTGAGCCGATCGTCGCGGAGTAGCCGGTACCGGCTTGGGGTTCGGCGATCGGGAAGTCGGTCGAGACCACCTGAGCGCCCGAGGCCAGCGCGATGTCGCGGCGGGTCGTGGATCCGACCAGCGCCTCATCGGCGCGGGTGCGAACGAAGTAGCCCTGCGAAACCAGGCTCTGGATGAGCGTGCCGTCGGCCGGGTCGTTCTCCTTGAGCACGGCGCCGTCGGCCTGGCCCTGGCCCGAGCTCGTGAACAGCACCCGTCCGCTCAGCGAGGGGTGACCCGCGAGGTAGTCGTCGCGGTACGTGCCGGCGTTGTCCATGAAGAACATGACCTTGCCGCGGGCCTGGTCGACTGTCGGCCAACCGGTTGTCGTGATGCGGTGGTTCAGAGTGGTGTCACCGGCACGCACGTCGTCGGGGGTCAAGACCTTGGACGGCGGAAACACCGAGCGGATCTCCGCGTCGAGCGCGTCTTCCTGCGCGCCGTCGATCTTGGTGATGGGCGTCGTGTTGAGCGGAGCGGGCAGCGGGTCGTCTTTCAACTCGACGTTGATGACGATCGGCAGGTGGCCCGGTCGGGCGTCGGACCACGCCTTGATCTGCTGGAGGCAGGCCACGAACGTGTAACACGTCGAGGTCCAGTCGAGGTCGGTGATGTGGAGCACCTTGAATCCGGGAGCGTCGACGCCAGTGGGCCGCGGCTGCTCCGGCACACCGAGCAGCGACGAGATGCCGGGATGGTCGAACTTGCCGCCGGTCGGGTCGGCCCACACGTCGAGCTCGAAGCTCCGGATGCCGCTGTCGAGCTGATCGGGCAGTGGCGCGTGGCTGTAGTTGAGCTCGTTGACGTTGCCGAAGCTCGACGCGAGCGAGCCGAGCTGGCCGACCCACCAATTGAGCACCTCGAGATAATGCGGGATTGGTCCGACGTGATAGCTGTTGTGCGTCCCGATCATCTGGATCTGGTTGAGCCGCACACCGTTGCCGGCCCCAGGCGTGTTCCAGATCGTGGTCGTCGTCGTGGTGGTGGTGCCGCCCGGACCGATCGGTGTCGGCGTGCACGCGCCCACCACCAGCGCCGAGACAGCGACGAGTACGACCATTCCGCGACGAATCCCCATTGCGGGAAAGCGTACGTGAATTAAGGAGTGATGACCCCGTCGGCGACGAGCGCGTCGAGCTCTGAGTCGTCGAGCCCGAGTTCACGACGCAGCACCTGGTGTGTGTGCTCGCCGATCCACGGGACCCGCGTCTCGGGACCTTCGGTCATCTTCGACAACTTCACCGGATTGCCGGGGATCAGCACCGGCTCGGCGACGCCGTCGGTCCGTTCCATCTCCACCAGCATGTGATGCGCGGCGACGTGCGGATCGGCGATCACCTCGGGCGCGGTGTTCACGGGACCCGCCGGGATGTTGGCGGCCGCGAGCTGTTCGCAGACCTCGAGGCGCGTCAGCGTGTCCGCCCACGCCTCGACTTTCGGACGGATCAGGTCGTCAGTGTGCGCTCCCCATCCCGGCCGCGTCGAGAGGCGGTCGTCATCGAGCCATTCGGGCGCGCCGACGAGGCGTGCGAGCGCCTCGAACTGATGCTCACGCGCGACCTGGACCGCGAACCAACCGTCGCGGGCGCGGAAGCTGCTCATCAGCAGCTGTGGGCCCTCTTTCGGGCGTTCGCCGAGCGACCAGAGGCTCGTGACAACATCGGTCATCGAGATCATGGCGTCGAACATCGCGATGTCCACGTACTGGCCGAGGCCCGTCTGCTCACGATGGCGCAATGCGGCGAGCATGCCGATCACCGCGAACAACGCCGAGCTGATGTCGCCGAGCGCGCCGACCGGAATGACACGCGGCGGTTCGTCGCCTTGCTGCGAGTAGTCATAGATGCCCGACATCGCCTCGGGCACCATCGCGTACGCTGGCCAGGCTCCGTAAGGCGAGTCGCCGGCGTTGCCGAACCCCGATACCGACACATAGATGAGGCGCGGCAGGGCGGCGGACATCGTCCCGTAGTCGAGTCCGAGGCGACGCATCGTGCCGGCCTTGAAGTTCTCACCGACGACGTCGAAGTTCGCGGCGAGCGCGAGGAACAACTCACGGCCCTTCGGGTGCTTGAGGTCGATCCCGACCGACGTCTTGTCGAGGTTGTTGCGTAGGAACGTGGCGCCCACGAGCCGACCCGACGGATCGGCCATCGCGGGCAGCGCGCCGCGCCCCGACTCGCCGTCGCGCGGGTGCTCGACCTTGACGACCTCGGCGCCGAGCCGGGCCGTCAGCTGTGTGGCGTAGGGGAGTGCCTGCATCTGTTCGGCGGCGAGGATGCGCACGCCGGCGAGCGGCTTGCCGAATCCGCTCGCGGCGTCGTTGGCGGTGTCGCCGAGTTTCATGACGGGCGATGGTACGGCGTCCACCAGTTCGCGCGGCCCAAGAGCTTCATGAGCGCCGGCAGCAGGAACATCCGCACCACGGTGACGTCGACGATCACAGCGGTCGTGAGCCCGACGCCAAACATCTTCACGGTGGGATCGGCGCCGAGCAGGAACCCCGCGAACACGCCGACCATCACCAGCGCCGCCGAGGTGATCACGTGCGCGGTGCCGGCGATCCCGTCGAGGACGGCGCGGTCGTTGTCGCCCGTGGCGCCCCACTCCTCGCGGATGCGCGAGAGCAGGAAGACCTCGTAGTCCATCGACAGCCCGAAGAGGATCGCGAACAGGAAGACCGGCACGAACGCGTCGATCGGCAACTTCTCGGTGACGCCCAGCACCGAGCTGCCCCATCCCCATTGGAAGACCGCGACGACCACTCCGTAGGCGGCGCCGATCGACAGCAGGTTCATGACCGCCGCCTTCACGACGACCACGACGGCGCGGAACACCAGGCACAGCAGGACCATGCTGAGCGCGACGACGCCCCCGACGAAGAGCGGCAGCCGATCGGCGACGCGTTGCGCGAAGTCGATGCGGACCGCCGTCGCGCCGGTGACGTGCGCTGTCGCGCCGGCGGCGCGGAGCGCGTCGGGGAACACGCGATCGCGCAACGAGTCGACGGTGCGCCGACTGGCGGGTGACTGCGGTCCGGTCGTGAGGAAGATCGGGACCGTCGCAAGGCTCTCCGCGTCGAAGGTCGGTACACCGACAGCCGCGATGCCGTCGGTCGCGGCGAGACGTCGGGCGAGCGCGGTCACGATGTCACCGCGTCGCGGTGCGAGGGCGCCTTCGAGATCGACGACCGCCGACAGTGTGCCGTTCGCTCCCCCGCCGAGATGGTCGCGCAGCGAGTCGTATGCTCGTCGCTCGGTCGACGACGTCGCGGCGGTGGACGCGTCGTTGTAGCCGAGCGTCATCGACAGCGACGGCGCGGCCAATGCGAGCAATACAACAATGCTGCCGATCGTCGCCGGCACCGCGTGGCGCATCGCGAACCCCGCCCAGCGGGTCCACGCGTCGGGGCCGTCGGCTTTCGCGGCACGGCGGCGCAGCGAAAGTCCGTCGATGCGTGGACCGAGCAGGCTCAGCAGTGCCGGCAGGAGCGTGAGGTTCGCGACGACGGTGACCGCGACGCAGATCGAGGTCGCCACCCCCATCATCGTGAGCAGCTCGATGCCGGTGAGGAACAGTCCACAGATCGAGATCACCACCGTCACGCCGGCGAAGAGCACTGAGCGGCCCGCCGTCGCGATCGATTGGGCGATCGCATCGTTGCGGTCGACTCCCGCGGCAACGAGTTGTCGGTAGCGGGTGATGATGATCAGCGCGTAGTCGATGCCCACGCCCAGCCCGATCATCGACGCGAGCTGGGGGGCGAGGCTCGGCACGTCGGCGATCGACGCGGTCACGAGCACCGCAGCGAACCCGACGCCGAGCGCGGCGATCGACAGGAGCAGTGGGAGCCCCGCGGCGACGACCGACCCGAACGCGATCAGCAGGATGACGAGCGCCGCGAGCAGCCCGAAGGTCTCGCTGCCCGCGTCGGGGTTGCTGACCACCTCGGGCAGCACGCCACCGATCTCGGCGTGCACGCCCGGGATCGAGTTCGCGGAGTCCCTGAGCAGACGCATTGCGTTGGCGTCGGGCGGCGGACCGGGCTGGTAGACGACGTCGGCGAAAGTGGCCGTGCCGTCGGAGTGTGGCCAGGGGATCGGCTTCACGACGTGGTCGACCGTGGGTTGGTGGCGGACCAGATCGAGTATGTCGTTGATGCGCGCGGTGGTCTCGGGAGTGTCGACGCGCCCGTGGTCGGCGACGAACACGATCCGCGCCGGGATCCCCAGTTCGATCGGCGCTCGCTCGGCCTCGAGATCGATCCCCGTCTGCGAGTCGGAGCCCGGCACGGACACGCCGTCGACGAGTTCGCCGCCCCAGATGACCGCGGCGGCGATCACCAGCGCGGCGACCGTCGCACCGATGCGCAGCACCCGTTTCGGCTGGGTGGCGCAGAACGTGCCGAGTCGGTGCAGACGGGTCATGACGCTCCACTCACCGTACGCGAGGGTTGCGAAGCGGACGAAGGCAGAGAACCTGAGGAGAGCGAAGCAGGCCCGAGCCATTCGTTTCTGACGGACCGTCAGAAACGGTTCTACACTCGGCGCCCATGCGAGGCATCATCAGCTCTGCGGCCTACATCCCCTACTGGCGGATCGAACGGTCGGCCATCGGCGCGTTCCACGGTGGCGGCGGCAAGGGAACCCGTTCTGTGGCCTCGTACGACGAGGATTCGACCACGCTCGCTGTCGAGGCGGCACGTCTCGCGCTGGCGTCCGCTCCGGCCGCGCCCCTGTCGACGTTGTGGTTCGCGACCTCGTCGCCGACCTACCTCGAGAAGACGAACGCGACCGTGATCCACGCGGCGCTGCAGCTCGACGACGCGGTGGCCGCGTTCGACGCGGGTGGTGCGGTGCGCTCGGGCGTCGGCGCGCTGCGTGCCGCGTTGCGGTCGAGCGATCAAGCGCTGGTGACCAGTGCCGATCTGCGCACGGGTCTCGCCAATTCGCCCGACGAGCGCGACGGCGGCGACGCCGGTGCGGCGTTCCTCGTCGGCGATGCGACCGACGACGCGCCGGTCATTGCGGCGTACCTCGGCGGCGCGTCGGTGACCCACGAGTTCCTCGACCGCTGGCGCACACCGGGCGACGCCCGCACCCGCCAGTGGGAGGAGCGGTTCGGCGAGAACAACTACGTCGAACTCGGACAACGCGCGATCAAGGAGGCGCTCGCCGATGCGGGTGTCGAAGCCCAAGGCGTGCAGCACCTGCTCTTCGCGTCGGCCAGCTCGCGTGCTGCGAACCAACTGACCAAGAAGACGGGCGCGACCGCGGCAGCGGCTGCCCTCGACCTCGCCGCGACCGTCGGTCATGCCGGCGCCGCCCACGCGGGCCTGTCACTGGCGGCCGCGATCGAGGTGGCCGTGCCGGGCGACGTCATCGTCCTCGTCGGGCTCACCGATGGCGCAGACGTGCTCGTCTTTCGAGCCACCGACGCGATCGCGTCGTGGTCGCCGACGCGATCGATCGCCGATCAGATCGCTGCGGGCAACGCCGCCCTGCCGTACGCGAAGTTCTTGTCGTGGCGGGGTGTGCTGCCATTGAACCCGCCGAACCGCCCCGAGCCGGCGCGCGCGTCGGCGTCCGCGGCCGGGCGTTCGATCGACTGGAAGTTCGGCTTCGTCGCCTCGCGTGATCGCGAGAGTGGTGCCGTGCACATGCCGCCCGCGCGGGTGAGCTTCGTGGGCGGTCGCGTCGACGAGATGGAGCCGTTGCCGATGGCCGACGCCACCGGCACGGTCGTGACCTTCACCGTCGACCGCATGGCGTACTCGCCGAGTCCTCCGGTGATCTTCGCGGTCGTCGACTTCGAGGGCGGTGGTCGCCTGCCGATCGAAGTGTGCGACGTGACCGTCGACGACATCGCGGTCGGCATGCGCGTCGAGATGACGTTCCGTCGGCTCAACAGCGCCGACGGCATCGCCAACTACTTCTGGAAGGCCCGCCCCATCCGAGGAGGCAACCAATGAGCTCGCACGGCATCAAGGACCGCGTCGCCATCATCGGGATGGGCTGCACGCAGTTCAAGGAGCACTGGGACAAGGGCGCTGACGACCTGCTGATCGACGCGGCAGAGGCCACGTTCGCATCGGCCGGCATCGGCAAGGACGTCGTGGACGCGTACTGGTTCGGTACCGCGCAGTCGGCGATGTCGGGTATCCCGCTCGCCGCGGCGCTGAAGCTCGACAACAAGCCCGTCAGCCGGGTCGAGAACTTCTGCGCCACCGGCTCGGAAGCGTTGAGGCAGGCGTGTTACGCCGTGGCATCCGGCGCCTATGACACGGCGATGGCGATCGGCGTCGAGAAGGTCAAGGACTCGGGCTACCAGGGCCTCAACGCGTTCCCGATCCCGAACGACGGGACCAGTCGCACGCTCACTGCCGCCGCGATGTTCTCGCTGGTCCTGCCCGCGTACGCCGAGAAGTACGGCGTCGATCCCGACGAGCTACGGCGCACCGTGGCCCGAATCGCGTCGAAGAACCACCACAACGGTGCGCGCAATCCGCGGGCGCAGTTCCGCCGCGAGATGGATGTCGACGCGATCTGCGCGATGCCGTCGGTCGCGGGATGGCTGTCAGTGATGGATTGCGCAGGCGTCGCCGACGGCTCGGCTGCGGCGATCGTCTGCCGTGCCGAGGATGCGCATCGTTACACCGACAAGCCGTTGTACGTGAAGGCACTGTCGTTCGTCGCGGGCAACGGGTCGGGACTGCTCGATCCGTCGTACGACTACACGACGTTCCGCGAGTGCAAGGCCGCCGCCGACGACGCCTACGCACAGGCCGGCATCACCGATCCGCGCAGCGAACTCGCGATGGCCGAGGTGCACGACTGCTTCACGCCGACCGAGCTCGTGTTGATGGAAGACCTGGGCTTTTCCAAGCGCGGCGAGGCGCACCTCGACGTGAACGCCGGCATGTTCGACCTCGGTGGCGAGCTACCGGTCAATCCCGACGGCGGTCTCAAGAGCTTCGGCCATCCGGTCGGGGCGTCGGGCCTGCGGATGATGTTCGAGGCGTGGCTCCAGCTCCGTGGCGAGGCGCCCGAGGATCGTCGCATCGCCACCGCCGATCGCGGGCTCGCCTTGACGCACAACCTCGGCGGCTACCCCGGCGAGATGGTCAGCTTCGTCGGCATCGTCGGCAACCGGCTCGGCTGAGTTCGGTAGTCAGGCCCGCCAGTCGAGCCACCGCAGGTGCGGATGGCAGATGGCGACCACCTCATCGCGCCGTTCACCGTCGCGCCAGCGCGACATCCCCACGACGGTGTCGGCCGAACCGAGCCCGGCCGGAGCGATGACCGATGGCACGACGCCCGAACCCTCGGCCGACACCCAGGTCAACAGGCGATTCGAGCCGGCGAGATCGAGGACCGACTCGAACGCGGCGCGCCGGTCCTTCGCGATGTAGGTCATCACCCACGAGTTCACGACGACCGCGTGAGCGTCGTCGGGGAACGAGTCGATCGCGTCGGACAATCCGTCGATCGCGTCGTCCCGCACGATCGGCACCGGGTGCGCGATCGCATGGGCCAGGGCGGCGTCGAGCCGGCGGTGGCGTTCGAGTTGCTCCGCCCACACGCACGCCTTCAGCCATCGCGCCTCGGTCGCGTCCGAGGGATCGATCGGCAGGAGATCGAGCCCGCGGCGATCGACGATCGGTGGCAGCGCGGCGTCGAGCGGCGGCGCGCCCGCGACCACGTCGCAGGCGAGCGAGACCGGTGATGTCGCCACGCCGCGCACGGAGCCGTCGCCGAAGTCGTAGCGGTACTCGTCGACGTGCAGGTTGAGGCCGGCGGATGCGCCGATCTCGAGCAGGGCGATCGGGCGGTCTGCGGCCGTCGGGTCACTCGCTGCGTGACGCAGCGCGACGAACCACAGGCACGAGCGGTTCACCTCGTTGGTCTGGGTGCTCCGAGTCGCGATGAGTTCGGCGAGCTCATCGACGTGGTCGGTCATGAAACGACGTAGCGCGGGCACCGGGTCGCGCGCGGGCGCAGCGCGACCGGTGACGCTCGGATAGAAGGCTGACAACTCGTGCTCGGGGTGCTCCAACACTGCGAAGTGCAGGGCCGCGAAAAACAACACCGGCCGCCACTGACCGGCGCG
>JAYTFP010000329.1:0-12960 GCA_043734285.1 Acidimicrobiaceae bacterium | reverse complement strand
TCTGCCAGATCTCCGACGTCGTGGAGAAGCCCAAACCCGAGGATGCTCCGTCGAACCTGGCGATCGTCGGCCGTTACCTCTTCACGCCGGGCATCTTCGACGCGTTGCAACACGTCGAGCCCGGTGTCGGCGGCGAGATCCAGCTGACCGACGCAATCGCGCTGCTCCTCAAGGAAGAGCCGGTGATGGGGCTCATTTTCGAGGAAGGCCGCTTCGACATCGGCAAGAAGATCGATTACCTGCGTGCCACGGTCGAACTCGCGCTCGAGCGCGCCGATCTGGGGCCCGAATTCCGTGAGGTGCTCGGGGAGATCGTGCGTCGTAACGGCATCTGTTAGTCGTTCCTCGGTCGGCGGGGCGCCCCTGCTCGGCCGCTCCTTCGTGGGAAGGCGTCGCTCACCGAGCAGCGGCGCCCCACCTTCGGTGGGCGGTTCCGCTGATGCCGTAGCGTCGCGGCGTGATCTCGCTCGCTGAGGCTCAGGAGTTCGTGCTCGCGCGGGTGTCGAGGCTGGGTGCTTCGTTCGTGGCCTTGGACTCTCTGTTGGGGCGGGTGCTGGCTCAGCCGGTGGTGTCGACGGTTGCGGTGCCGCCGTTCGCGAACACCGGCATGGACGGATTCGCGGTGCGGTCCGCCGACGTCGCGTCGGTGCCCGTGACGCTCGAGGTGATCGGGACGATCGCCGCGGGGTATGTGGCCGGTCGCGAAGTCGGTGGGGGCCAGGCGATGCGGATCATGACGGGCGCACCCATTCCCGATGGTGCCGACGCGGTCGTGATGGTCGAGCGCTGCACCGTCGAGACGGATGCGGCGGGGATCGAGCGGGTGACGATCAGCGAGTCGGTCGACGCGGGTCGCCACGTGCGTGTCGCCGGTGACGACATCGCGGTAGGTGACGAGGTCATCCCCTCGGGCACCCTCGTGACGCCCGGAGTGATCGGCGTGCTTTGCACCGTCGGGCTGACCGGTGCCGTCGCCACGGCACGCCCCGTCGTCGGCGTGATGTCGACGGGCGACGAGTTGGTCGAGCCGCCCACGACCCTGGCCGCCGGCCAGATCTACGAGTCGAACCGACGCACGCTGATGGCATTGCTGACGCAGAGCGGATTCGACGTCGTCGACCTGGGACTCGTCGCCGACGACGACGCGGCGATCGAGGCCGCGCTGCGCGACGGCGCGGCACGATGCGACGCGGTGGTCACGTCGGGCGGCGTGAGCATGGGTGACTTCGATCTCGTGAAGGTGGTGCTCGACCGCATCGGTGACATGCGCTGGATGCAGGTCGCCATCAAGCCCGCGAAACCGCTCGCGTTCGGCACGATTGCGGACGGCGGGCGCCACGTTCCGGTGTTCGGTCTCCCCGGCAATCCCGTGTCGTCGATGGTGAGCTTCGAGCTCTTCGCCCGTCCCGCGCTGCGCAAGATGGCCGGCCACGGCGCACTGCACCGTCCGCGGGTCGCGGCGACGGCAGGGGTCGACATGCGACGACGCCGCGACGGTCGAACCCACTTTCCGCGCATGACGGTGACGGTCGACGCCGAAGGCGGATTCGTGGCGCATCCCTCGGGCGCACAGGGGTCGCACCAGCTGTCGGCGATGGTGCACGCCGACGCGCTCGCCGTGCTCGGCGACGGTGACGGCGTCGTCGCAGGCGACCGCCTGGACATCATGATTCTGGGCGGAACGTAGACTTCGTTTGTGACAGAGCAGCTCATCGACGGGTTCGGACGGGTCCACCGCGACCTCCGGGTCTCGGTGACCGACCGCTGCAACTTCCGCTGCACCTACTGCATGCCCGCCGAGGGCATGCGCTGGCTGCCGCGATCCGAGGTGCTCACGTTCGAGGAGATCGAGCGGATCGCCTCGCTGATGGTGACGCGTTTCGGCATCGACTCGATCCGTCTCACCGGTGGCGAGCCGCTACTGCGTTCCCACCTGCCCGTGCTCGTCGCCAAGCTCGCCGCGCTGCGTTCGGAAGACGGCACGCCCATTGATCTCGCGCTGACGACCAACGGATCCACGCTCGCCCATGTCGCGCACGGGCTGCGCGACGCGGGACTCTCGCGGATCAACATCTCGCTCGACTCGCTGCGCCGCGAGCGGTTCCTCGAGATGACCCGCCGCGATGAGCTCGAACGCGTCCTCGAGGGCATCGACGCGGCGATCGACGCCGGGTTTGCGCCGGTCAAGATCAACTGCGTCGTCAATCGTGGTGTCAACGACGACGAGATCGTCGACTTCGCGCGGTTCGGTCGTGAGCGCGGAGTCGAGGTCCGCTTCATCGAGTTCATGCCGCTCGATGCCGACGGCCACTGGCAACGCGATCAGGTGGTCTCGCAGTCCGAGATCGTCGACGCGATCACGGCGGTCTTCCCACTCGAGACCGGAGAACGTGGTCACGCGCCGGCTGAGCGGTTCCGGTACGCCGACGGCGCGGGATCGGTCGCGGTGATCGCCGCGGTGACCGAGCCGTTCTGTGCGTCCTGCGACCGGGTGCGGCTGAGCGCCGAGGGCAGCCTGCGCAACTGCCTCTTCGCGCTCGACGAGTTCGACCTGCGCTCGGCGCTGCGTCGCGGTGTCGGCGATGACGACCTGGCGGGGATCATCGCCGCGTGCGTCGCCGCCAAGTGGGCGGGCCACGGCATCGGCACCGTCAACTTCATCCGCCCCGGAAAGTCGATGAGCCAGATCGGCGGCTAACGGCCTTCGTGGCTACAGTTGCGCCATGTCCGAACGGGGTCTCACCCATCTCGATCCGCTGGGCCGGGCCCGCATGGTCGATGTCACGCCGAAGGATCCGACTCACCGCCGGGCGACCGCACGAGGTCGGGTGTACATGAGCACCGAGACCACGTCGCTGGTCGCTCGTGGGGCGATCAACAAGGGCGACGTGCTGGCGGTGGCCCGAGTGGCAGGCATCCAGGCGGCGAAGCGGGCCTCCGACCTGATCCCGCTGTGTCACCCGCTGCTCGTCGGAGCGGTCCTGGTGAACTTCCGGCTCGACGACACGTTCATCGAGACCGAGGTGTCGGTCGAGACCGTCGACCGCACCGGCGTCGAGATGGAGGCATTGACCGCCTGCACGGTGGCCCTGCTGACCATCTACGACATGTGCAAGGCGGTCGACCGGTCGATGGTGATCGGCGACGTTGCCCTATGGGAGAAGACGGGCGGCCGTTCGGGCAGCTATCGACGCTCGGACGATCTCGAGGATCTCACGTTCGGTTCCTGATGCTCACTTGTGCTGACGGTGCCTTTCGAGGATTTCGTCACAGGTTTGTAATAGTTCGGGATCACGACTAGGTTGCTGGGCGTCGACAAACACCGCTGATTCCACTAGGGTGAGCGTTACACGGTTGTAGTTCGCAACACGGTTGTCACCATCTCTCCGTCGGCGGAACGTCCTGAGAGATGCGTGGTCCGGACCAGATCGAAAGGCCCAGGTGGGACACACATGTCAGTTCTGGCACTCGTAGGCCTGGCGGTTCTGTGGGCGATCGTCCTGGTCCCCGACGTCATCCGTCGCGGCGCGGCGAGCCGTCGCAGCGACTCGATCGGCAACTTCGCCCGCCAGCTCTCGGTGCTCGACTCGAGCCCGCGTCCCCGCTCGACTGTCCTCCCCTTCGACTCGTCGGCATCGCGGGTGCGCAACCCCCAGCCGGTGCAGCCGCTCCAGCCCCGGGGCGGTTCGGTGCACACGATGAACCAGCCCGTTCGCCGGACCGTCCAGTCGGCCACGGCGGGTGTGAGGTCGCCGATGCAGCAGCGTCGCCAAGACGTGCTGACGGTGCTGGTCGCCGCAGCGGGGCTCACCTTCCTCGGCACGATCTCGTTCGGCGGACCGATGGTCGCCTTGAACGCGCTGTGCGACATCGCACTCGTCCTGTACCTCGCGGCGATGATGACGCTCGGCCGTCGCGTCGCCCGTCCGCAGGTCACGGCCCGCACCTACGCGTACCCGCTCACCTCGCTCAACAGCGTGGTGCCGGTGATGTCGCAGCGTCGGGCAGCGTCTCGCTGAACCCGCGATTCGGCGTCGCTACCGTGTCGCCCCGGCGATGACGGTGGGGCTATCGTGTCGGTTCCCCTGGGGGTGTAGCTCAGCTGGCTAGAGCGCCTCGGTCGCATCGAGGAGGTCGTGGGTTCGACTCCCATCACCTCCACCAAGGGCTGTCATTTGAACCCCGGTCGCCTCGTCGTGGCCGGGGTTCTGCTTTTCCCACCGCGCCGCAGGTGCGTTGCGACCGCTCGTGATCAGGTCGACCGAAGTCGTCTGAAGATCCGCCGAAGCCGTCGCGCAAATCGCGCCGTCAGTCTCGGCGGCCATTCGCGGTACTCGACTGCGGTCTGGTAGTCCGACACGCGCACACCCCTCGTGCCGAGACCCACACGGCGCTCCGCGATCCTATGGCGGCGCGCCGCGAGGAGATCATGAAGCCAACCCAAAGATTCGCCCAACTCGTTGCGGCGAAACACTTTCTCGCGCCCCCACAATCGCTCGGCAAAAGTGGCACGCCGCGGTATCGGTTCGGGTGGTCCGCGTGCGGCGCCGGGCGGCGTGGAACGATCGGATCACGACAACATCTCCGGAGGTACACCCTTGACCACTGCTCAGGCTCCTCGGCGCGCATACGTGATCGACACCTCGGTCCTACTGGCCGATCCGGGAGCACTCGAGCGGTTCGAGGAACACGACGTGGTCGTGCCGTTGGTGGTGATCGGCGAGCTCGAGGCGAAGCGCCACCACCCCGAACTGGGCTATATGGCGCGAGCCGCGCTGCGGTACCTCGAGACGTGTCGCCAACGATTCGGATCGCTGACCGACCCGCTGCCCGTCGGCGACGGTGGCACGTTGCGCGTCGAGCTCAATCACGTCGACACGTCGCGTCTGCCCGACGTGATGCGCGACGGCCGCAACGACAGCCGGATTCTCGCCGTCGCCGACGACCTCGCCCGCGAAGGCCGCGAGGTCGTGGTCGTCACGAAGGACCTGCCGTTGCGACTGAAGGCGTCGCTCCTCGGACTGGGGGCGGATGAATACCGCAACGAGCAGACCGGCGGCACGGAGTGGTCAGGCATGGTCGACCTCGACTGCGACAGCGCCACGATCGACGCGCTCTACAGCGACGGCGTCGTCGACCTCCCGACGACCGGCGATCTGCCGTGTCACACGGGCCTCGTGTTGAGCGACGGTTCGCACTCGGCCCTCGCCCGCGTGCATCCCGATAAGCGCGTGCACCTCGTCGACGGACGCTTGCAGCGATTCGGCGTGTCGGGTCGCTCGGCCGAGCAGCGGATCGCGCTCGACCTGCTCGACGACCCCGATATCGGCATCGTGTCGCTCGGTGGCGCGGCGGGCACGGGCAAGTCAGTGCTGGCGCTCGCGGCGGGGCTGGAGGCGGTCCTCGAGCGACAGACGCACCGCCGCATCGTCGTGTTCCGTCCGCTGCACGCGGTCGGCGGACAGGAGCTCGGCTACCTGCCCGGCAGCGAGGCCGACAAGATGCACCCCTGGACCGCCGCGGTGTTCGATGCGCTCGAGGCGATCTGCTCGCCGACGGTGATCGACATGGTGTCGAGCCAGGATCTCATCGAGGTGCTGCCGCTCACCCACATCCGCGGCCGCACGCTCGTCGACACGTGGGTCGTGCTCGACGAGGCGCAGCAGTACGAGAAGCCGGTACTCGTCACCGCGCTCAGCCGTCTCGGCAGCGGCAGCCGTGTCGTGCTGACCCACGACCTCGCGCAGCGCGACAACCTGCGGGTCGGTCGCCACGACGGCATCGCCTCGGTCGTCGACTCGCTGAAGGGCCATCCGCTGTTCGCGCACGTGACGCTCACCCGCTCCGAGCGCAGCCCGATCGCAGCGCTGGCCGCGAGCCTGCTCGATCTGCCGATCGACTGAGCCGCTGAGGGCCCGGGAGGGCTCAGCCGATGGCGCGGATGTAGGCGCCGACGAGTCGCGCCTGCTGCTGGTCCACATCGCCCTCGCGGCGCTCGTCGTGCGCGTTGCCGAAGTGCTTGAACGCGGCCGTGCCGGCGATCGGATTCGGGCCGTCGTGCGCGTGACCGTGGAACGACACATGGACGAATGAGTCATCGGCGAGGCGCAGCACGATGTAGCTGACGTTGTCGGGCTGCGTCTCCTCGAGTTCCGCGAACACGGCCTCGATCCGCGACTGGTTGTCGTCGGCCGCCTCCTCGGACCGCGTCGCGTAGCGGGTGACGAGGCGGAATTCGATCGGAACGTCGTCGGAATTGGTGAGATCAGGGGTCATATCCGGCAGCGTACGGCGAGTCTGGAGATCAATGCCGTCCGGAAGGACGACTACGCGTCGATTGCGGCGACCGCGGTCGTGACGATGCCACCGCGCGCCGTCTGACGCACGGTCACCGTCACGTCGTGGGGCTGCGCGTCGGTCCAGACACGGCGCGCGATCTCCTGCGCCATGCCCTCGCACAGCACGCCGCGGTCGCGGAATCCCCAGAGGTAGAGCTTCAACGATTTCGACTCGACGACGCGACCGTCACGTGGTCGGTAGGCGATCGTGATCGCCGAAAGGTCGGGCTGTTCGGTGACGGGGCACATCGAGGCGACCTCGTCGCACTGAAACGTGACACCGGTCAGATGCGTTGTGTCGGTGAGGATGATGTCGAGGTGATCGACGGGATGCCGCACGGTCGCGCCGAGCACCGCTCCTTCGGGGAACACGGGTTCTGCGGGTACAGGCTCGCTCACGACGGGCCACGATACGCGCAGCCCGACGTACACGTTTCCCGGACGGTGACCTGACTGAGTTGCGGCAAGACCTCGACCAACCGCTGCCAGATCCATTCGGCGATGCGTTCACTGGTCGGGTTCTCCAGTCCGTCGATCTCGTTGAGGTAGCGATGGTCGAGTGCATCGATGACCGGTGCGACGATCTCGGTGATGTCCGCGAAGTCCATCACCCACCCGCTGCGGGCCCCGACCTCGCCCTCGATGTGCACGACGACGCGGAACGAGTGGCCGTGCAGTCGCGCGCACTTGTGGCCCTCGGCGACGTGGGGCAGATCGTGTGCGGCTTCGAAGCCGAATTCCTTGAACAACTCCATCACGGGATCCCCAGGAACTTGTGTGTTTGCAGACTGAGTCGCCAACGAGGATGGTCACGGCAGTAATCGAGCGCCAACCGGGTGTTGCGCTCGACGTCGGGTCCGTCCATCGGCTGCAGGAAGAAGTGGTCGAATTCGAGGCGCTCGAACCGCTGGGGATCGACGCCCGCCTGCGGGTGCACCAGCTTCAGCTCGTCGCCATGCTCGACCACGAGCGCGGCGTCGGCCTTCGGGCTCATGCACACCCAGTCGACGCCGGAGGGAACGGTGATCGTGCCGTTGGTTTCGATGGCGATCTCGAACTCGCGGTCGTGCAACGCGCGGATCAGGTCGTCGTCGAGCTGGAGCAACGGTTCGCCGCCGGTGCAGACCACCAGTCGCCGCGCGGGACTCGGATCGTCGCCGCCCCACGCGCCGGCGACCGCGTCCGCGAGTTCGTCTGCGGAGCGGAACAATCCGCCACCGTCGCCGTCGGTGCCCACGAAGTCGGTGTCGCAGAAGTTGCAGACGGCGGTGGCTCGGTCGGCCTCGTACCCGCTCCACAGATTGCAACGCGAGAAGCGACAGAACACCGCGGCGCGCCCCGCATTCGCGCCTTCACCCTGCAGTGTGTAGAAGAGCTCCTTGACTGCGTACGTCACGACGCGCCGCCGGGCCGGTAGCGCGTCGGATCCGCGACGCCGGCGTCAGCGAAGCCGCGTCGCCGCAACAGGCACGAGTCGCAGTGCCCGCACGCGGCGCCGGTGTCGTCGGGGTCGTAGCAACTGATCGTCGCCGCGTAGTTGACACCGAGCGCGGTGCCCGCGGTGATGATCTCGGCTTTGGTCATCTCGATGAGCGGGGCGTGGACGCGAAGCCGTGTGCCTTCGACAGCGGCCTTCGTCGCGAGATTGGCGAGCGTCTCGAAGGCGTCGATGAATTCGGGCCGACAATCGGGATAGCCGCTGTAATCGAGCGCGTTGACCCCGATGAAGACGTCGGCCGCGCCGATGACCTCGGCCATGCCCAACGCGAACGACAGGAAGACGGTGTTGCGCGCCGGCACGTACGTCGGGGGGATGCCGTCGTCGATCTCGTCGGCCGACTCGTGCCGCGGCACCTCGACGTCGCTCGTCAACGCCGACCCTGCGAACGCCTGCGTGTCGAGCCGGATGATCGTGTGGGCGTCGACTCCGTTCGCGTTGGCGACCGCCCGCGCCGCGTCGAGTTCGATCGCGTGTCGCTGCCCGTAGTCGAAGCTGAGCGCGTGGCAGTCGAAACCGTCGCGTCGGGCCATCGCCAGGACGGTCGACGAATCGAGCCCGCCGCTCAGCAGCACCACAGCGGTCGGTCGGTGCGAGGCGTCACCGGCGTTGGTGGCGGTGTCGGATGCAGCGGGAGTGTGGGCGGGGTCGGTCATGGAATCACGGAGTGGTGCATCACCGCGGCGGCGTAGCCGAAGTAGGCGACGAGCTCGATCGCCAGCACCCCCCAGAGAACACGCTTTCGTGGTGCGAGTTCCAGTGCCAGCGCCGCGGTCCATGCGGGGAAGTAGGCGAGGGCGTAGCGGCCGACCGAATCGATGTTGACGGCCGAGAGCGAGATGACGAGCCCGGCGAGCGCCAGCCACCACCACCCGGCGGGGATCGCGGAGCGCCAGCGGATCAGGCCGAGGACGAGCGCAGCGATGATCGTCAGCGCGAGCGCCAGGTTGTAGGCGTCGTGGTAGTTCACCGTCAGCGTGTGCCACAACGCGCTGGCGAGACGCGTGAACGGGTCTCGCAGTCCGGCCCGGAGCTTGCTCTGGATGCGCATCGGGGCGAACGCGTCGTGATCGCGGACGCCCAGATAGGTGAGGAAGCACGCCATCCCCACGACCGGGCTGAGCGCGACGGCCAACAGACGAACGTCGGGTCGGCGGGCGCGCCACGACGTCACGAAGTCGGTGAACGGCGGGATGGCGACGAGGACCCCGGTGGGTCGCAGCAGGCCCGAGGTGAACCCGCCGACGAGCCCGGTCGAGGTGGCGCCGGCGCTGATCGCCAGCAGCGTGATCGACGTGAGCATGACGCCGAGGCTCTCGGTGTAGCCGAACGAGAACACGGCCGCTGCGGGGTACAGCGTCAAGATCCACACGCCGCACGAGGCGACCTCGGCGCTCGACACCTTCGCGAGCAGTCGCCAGACCAGCAACGTCGCGACGAGCGCCGCGAGGTTGCCGAGCACGATCATCGTCGTGGTCGTCGACAGCCCCGTGGCGGCCGCGAGGCCACGTGCCAGGGCGGGCGCGAACGGGAAGAAGCGCCGCACCTCGACGCAGCTGAAGTCGGACGCCCGACAGTGCGGGTAGCCCTCACGGGCGATGCGGCTGTAGAAGGTGCCGTCGTAGGCGATGAGGGCGGACCGGAGGCTGACCGGTCGTCCGGCGTAGTCGAGCGGATGGCGTCCGAACGTCGCCCACGCCATCACGATGAGTACCCGGGCCAGCAGCCACGAGGCCACGACCGGCCCGATGGCGGTCATCGCCGAAGGTCCGAACCGCGGTCGCCGGGAGTTCATGTGCGGGCACCGGTGCACGAGCCCGCGATGACGTGTGAGAGCGAGTCGCCGGAGAGGAGGCGATGAACCCCGCGGAGCATCTGTGGGTCGCTCCAGTCCCAGTTCCGAGCGGGGTCGTCGTCAATCGGCTTGGGGTCCGCGTTCCAGCAGAACGTGGCTCGGACCAACGCCCCCTGGGCGTTGACCATGATGCTCGCCAGCAGCAGGGTGAGGACCAACGACGCGCGGACTCGGATGCCGCGTCGCCGGAACTCTGCAGCGGAGTTCGGGGCCAGGTCGAGTATCGGGAGCACGAAGTACATCAAGAACGGGATCATGTCGGTGAAGAGCCGCGGCCCGAACGACGCCCCACCCCACCAGTTGGCCCACGAGGCGATGAGCACCCAATGCGCGGCAAGGGTGGCCAACAGCGCCAGGTCGAAGCCGTCGAGCGCACGCTCGCGTCGACGGCGCGCGATCCCGAACGGAACGAGCAGGAGGACCGGTGCGTAGAGCAGCAGGCCGCGGGATGGCGCAATCATGGTGCCCGCCAGGGCGGAGGCGAGCGACGACGTGCCACGCAGCTTGCTCGCCTCGTAGTACGGCGGGACGTACGAGTGATACACGAGCTGGTTCACCGCCGCGAACACTGCCCCACAGGCGGCAACGCCGAGCGCGAACGCCAGGAGCTGTGATCGGCGGCACCACACGACCCAGAGCGAGATCATGACGAGGGGGATCGCATCGGTGGGGCGCATCGTGATGGCGGCGCCCAGCACGACGCCGAGCCAGCGGATCGCCCGGGGATCATCCCGTGAACGGACCGCGAGGTACAGCGCCAGGGTGAGCAGAAAAACCGAAGGAGTGTGTTGCCACATGGCTCGCGACGCGGTCGACCACACACCGGTACCGAACGCGAAGGCGATCGTCGCGAGAAGGCCGATGAGCCGGCGGCGTCGGCTGGACCCAGTCAGCACGAGCTGTGCGGTCGCGAAGAAGAGCACCGCCGCTCCCGCGGTGAGCAGCGACGCGACGGGTACCTCGATGAGCGCGGTGCGGTTCGGGTTCGAGATGCTGAGCTTCGAGAGATTCACGCCAGGCAGCGCATCGACCGCGGCGACGACGGGCAGGGTGAACAGCACCGGGGGATAGGGGTACTTCATCACAGTGCGCCCCCCGACCTCGACGAGGTCGTAGCGGTCCTTGATCGACCGGACCGTGGCGAGGTGCGAAAGGTCCATGGTCTGGTGCTCGACCAATGACACAGCTGTCGGCACCGTCATTCGCGAATCGGTGACCTGCGTCGCCGGGCCGACCATGTGGACGGCTGCCACCACGATGAAGAGCACGACCGGCAGGTGGCGTGAGATGAATCTCATGAGCCGACGCACGCGCCGAGGCTACTTTCACCCGACCCCTCCGCCGGTTCCGATGGTCCGGTTGCTGTGCAGCGTCGGTCAGCGCATCAGTGTCTGCGAGAGGAACACGGCGCCCAGCGTGCCGACCGCGAGGCCGGGTCCGAACGGGAAGGCCTTGTCGTCCTCGGTGACGGCCGTGACGCGGCGGACCAATCCGAAGACCACGCCGAGGATCGATGCGAGCAGCAACCCATAGATCGGCAGTCGGAGGTCGAGCCATCCGAGGTACAGACCGAGCACGACCGCGAGTCGCACATCGCCGAACCCCATCCCCGCGGGGTTGATCAGGTTCGTCACGAGCAGCACAGCGAAGTAGCCGGCGGAGCCGATCAGCGCGGGCACGATGAATCCCGGGTGACCCCGCACGATGCTGACGGCCGAGATGAGGCTCAGGCCGACGCCGAACCCGATCCAGACGACGCGCTTCGGGATGAGGAACGTGCGGGCGTCGACGACGGCGGCGAGCACCAGCACCGGGACCAGCCAGAGGAACGGGATGAGCACCGCGTGCGGACCGAGGGCGACGAGCATCGCCAGTGATCCGCCGATGACGGCGAGCTGGGTGAGTGGCCATCCCGGCGGCATCGGCAGACGGCAGTTGGGGCAACGGAACACCTGGAGCGGCAGCACCTCGCCGAGCCCGAGCTCGTGGCCGCATTCTTCGCACGTGGCTGCGCCGAGCACGGCGATGTCGTAGCCCTCCGCGTCGAGGCCTTCGCGATAGCGGTGCGCGAACCAGGCGACGACCCAGCCGGCGCCGATGCCCCACACCAGGACGGCCAGCGCGATCGGACTCGCGACCGCGTTGAGGTGCACGGCGCACAGCAGCGCCGAGGGGAATCCGATGGGTGACACGTGTCCCTATCGGCGCCGCCCGGTCCGAATCGAGCGTTGTGCGGCGGGGACCAGTGGAATGCGGTGGCGGCGTTACGGTCTCGGCCGTGGAGATCCTGCTCGCCGCGGCCTCGGCGCTCGTCTACGGCACCGGTGACTTCTTCGGTGGGCTGGCGTCGCGGCGCGTCGCCTCGATCGTCGTGACCGCGGTGTCGCAGTTCGTCGGGCTCGCTTTGCTGCTCGTCGTGGCGCCGTTGTGGCCACACCCCCACGTCAGCGCGACCGACTGGTGGTGGGGTGGCGCGGGCGGCCTGTTCGGCGCGATCGGACTGTCGATGTTCTTCACCGCGTTGTCGCGCGGAGCAATGGCCGCAGTGGCGCCCACGACGGCGCTGGTCAGCGCGGTGGTGCCAGTGGTCGTGGGCGTGATCGGCGGCGACCGACCCCAGATGGTCGCCTGGATCGGTGTGGTCCTCGCGTTCCCGGCGATCGCGCTCGTCGCCGGTGGGCTCTCGGCCGCCGCCACTCGAATCTCCGCGTCGACGCTCGCCTTGTCGATCGGCGCGGGGCTGGGGTTCGGCTCGTTCTTCGCGGCGTTCTCGCAGACCCATCACGGGGCGGGGATGGTGCCGCTGCTCGCCGCGCGGCTCGCGTCGGCCACGCTCCTTGGCGTCGTGCTCGTCATCCGCGGGCGATCGATCGAGGTCGGCGCGCCCCATCGCCGGCTCGTGGTCGCCTCGGGTCTGTTCGACGTGTCCGCGAACGGTCTCTATCTTCTCGCGGTGTCGCGAGGGATGCTCAGCACCGTCGCGGTCGTGGCGGCGATGTATCCCGCGTCGACGGTCGTGTTGGCCCGCGTCGTACTCGGCGAGCGGCTCGCGAAGTGGCAACAGCTCGGCCTGGCGCTCGCGGCCGCGTCGGTGACGATGGTCGCCCTCGGCCGCTGAGTCGCGTTCAGGTGCCGACGACGGGTTGCGCGAGTCGCAGGCGGTTGTCGTAGCCCTCGTCCCACGGCATCTTCGCGTTGCGGTCGGGCCAGACGAACTGCAACACGCGGTAGTCGGCGTCGCCGTGGAACGCGGTCGCGCTCGGAAAGAG
>JAYTFP010000328.1:0-7268 GCA_043734285.1 Acidimicrobiaceae bacterium | reverse complement strand
GATGGGTGCGCGTGCCCGCGCGGTCTGTCTCGAGAAGTTCTCGATGCGAGCGGTCGGCGCCGCATGGGAAGGCGTCATCGACGAGCTGGTCACGACGGTGCCGGCGCCGCGGCAGGCGTGCGTGCTCCAGGTCACCGCGACCGCCGATCGCCGCGGCGCGGAGGTGTTCGCCCATCAGCTCGGCGGCGCGCTCGAGCGCGAAGGCGTCGACACGCACACCGGTCGCGGCGCCGGCACCTTCGTCACGAGTTCCTCGATGACGCCTTCCCAGGCCGCGCCGACCGGCCGCATCGAGAACTTCTCGAGACAGATGGCACGGGCCCGCGCGCCCATCTCGTCGCGTTGCTCGAGTGCTCGCAGCGTCGCGTGCGCCAGTTCCACGGCTGAACCCGGCGTGATGAGGAACCCGCCGACGCCGTCGGTCACCACCGTCGGCACGCCGCCGACGCGGGTGGCGATCACCGGCAGGCCGCTCAGTGATGCCTCGATCGCGGCGCCAGGGATGCCCTCGGTCTTGCTCGGCAGGATCAGGGCGTCGGACGCCGCCAGTACGGGCCGTACATCGTCGACGACGCCGAGGAGCCGCACGCGGTCACCGAACGACTTCGCGGCTTCGGCGATCTCGGCCTGCATCGAACCGTCGCCGGCGATGACCAGGCCGACGTCGGGCGGCAGCAGCGCGAGAGCGTCGAGTGCGAGGCGCGGGTCCTTCTCAGGGCTCAGCGCGCCCAGGTAGGCGAGCCACCGCCGGTCCTGTGCCAGCCCGAGGTGCTCGCGCGCCGCGATGCGTTCCGCGTCGTC
Organism: Acidimicrobiaceae bacterium; assembly: GCA_043734285.1. GTDB lineage: Bacteria > Actinomycetota > Acidimicrobiia > Acidimicrobiales > Microtrichaceae > JAYTFP01. The sequence continues at coordinate 6,467 of JAYTFP010000328.1, read as the reverse complement.
GGCGGGATGGAAGCGCTGCGCGGGGACGCCGCGGGGGATGATGCGGATGCGCTGCGGGTCGATCCGGTAGAGGTTCGCCAGGCTGAGGGCGGCATCGGGGTAGAGGGCGACGATGAGCGCCGCACTGCGCGCAGGGAGACCGACGCGAATCCCGCTGAGACGGGCCGCGCCCCACACCGCGGGGTCACCGATGTTCCGGTAGACGAAGGGGGTGTGCGTCATCCGGGCGATCGCGCTGCCAGTGATGAGCGAGGTCGACCCGAAGCTCGTCATCATGTCGGCCCATCGGGCGGCCCTGATGATGCGAGCGATACCGGCCGGATCGAACCGGGCGCTGCCGGCGACCTGGACGGGCAGCGGCTCCTCGACGCCGGCGTCGACGAGTGCCATCACCTTCACTTCGTGCCCCGCGTCGCGGAGATGCGCCGCGAGCTCGACCGCAAAGGTCTCGGCGCCGCGCCGTTGGTTCGAGGCGATCAGGTGGAGGATACGTGCCATGGCAGTGTCGTGACGCCGTGTGGACGGCTCACCGATACCCGTCGGCAGGGCTGTTGGGTCGATGAGAACTCGGCTGGCATGATCTTGTGGCTGGCATGATCAGAGATATGTCGGGCCCCGAACTCACCATCCGCCGCGCGACACCCGACGACCGGGCTGCGGTGGTCGAATTGTGCCGCGTGTCGCTGGGCTGGTCGGAGGGTGATCTCGACGAGGCGTTCTTCTCGTGGAAGCACGACCAGAACCCGTTCGGCGTCTCGCCGGCATGGATCGCCCAGGCGCCGGGCGGCGAACTCGTGGGCATGCGCGTTTTCCTCCGCTGGGGGTTCGTCGAGGGCGACGGCGAACGGCTGCTCGGAGTTCGCGCGGTCGACACGGTCACCCATCCAGAATGGCAGGGCAAGGGTATCTTCACCCGATTGACGCTCGGGGCGCTGCCCGAGCTGCGTACCGACGGTGTCGACTTCGTCTTCAACACGCCGAACGACAAGAGCCGGCCCGGCTACCTCAAGATGGGATGGTCGCTCGTCGGTCGCGTGCCGGTCTCGATCCGCGTCGGTGGAGTCGGGGCGGTGCGGCGTCTTGCTGGGGCGAAGGCTGCCGCCGCGTTGTGGTCGGAGCCGTCCGCCGTCGGTGTCGACGCGGCCGCTGCATTCGACGACGTCGACCAGACCGAGCGATTGCTGCGACTCTCCTCGCACCCCGGTGCGATCTCCACCGATCGCACGGTCGACTTCCTGAAATGGCGTTACCGGTTCGAGCCGCTCCACTACCGGGTCCTGCCACTCGGCGACTCGCTTGCCGAGGGCGCGCTCGTGTTCCGGGTCCGCCGCCGCGGTACCGCCCTCGAAGTGACCGTCTGCGAGGTGCTCGCGCCGTCGCGGCGCCGCCTCGCGCCGGCATTCCGCGAGTTGCTGCGCTCGACCGGCGCCGACTTCTTGTTGGTGGGCGGGCATCCGAGCTTCCTGAACAGCGGCTGCGTCCCGGTGCCGCGCATCGGTCCCGCGTTGACGTGGCGTCCCATCAATCGGCTCGGCGCGCCCGGCCTGGGGGATCTCGCCCTCACCATGGGCGACCTCGAGCTTTTCTAGTCCTGATGGCCTCGGGCCTGCTGCGCTCGGCTCGACATTCAGTCGAGTCTCCCTTGCAACCGCTCGGCTCCTGATGGCGTCGGGCCTGCTGCGCTCGGCTCGACATTCAGTCGAGTCTCCCTTGCAACCGCTCGGCTGATCCGGACACGCCTACGCTGAACTCGATGCGCGTGCTCCAGGTGCTGCCGTCGGTCGTGTCGGGGGGTGGGGCCGAGCAGTCGCTGGCCATGGTCGCGCCGCTCCTGGTCGAACGCGGTGTCGAGCTGCACCTCGCGGTGCTCGATGGCCGCGGTGACCTGCTGGCGTCGCTCGAGCACGCCGGCGTCGTGGCGCACGACCTGTCGTCGGCGGGGTCGTGGCCGTGGCGCGTGCGTGCGTTGCGCTCGTTGGTGCGACACCTTCGACCCGACGTGGTCCACTCCACGTTGTTCTGGGCCGACATGTCCGCACGTGCGGCCACGATCGGATCGGGCGCCGCGTTGCTGACGACGTGGGCCAACACGTCGTACGACCCAGTGCGGCGACGTCTCGAACCCGGCGCCGGGGGTTGGAAGCGCGAGGTCGTCCGCATCGTCGATCTGGTGACCGCCCATGCGTCGCGCAGCTGGTACCACGCGGTCACCGAGGGCGTCGCGCTCGACGGTCGGCAGGCGTTACACGTCGCGGCCGACCGCGTGATGGTGGTCGAACGCGGGCGCGACCTCACGCGCTTCGTGCCGCCGGATCCAGCGGCGCGGGCATCGACTCGAACCGCCCTCGGGTACGACGATGACGTCGTCGTCGTGCTGTGCGTCGCACGGCAGTCGCACCAGAAGGGGCACCTGTTCCTGCTCGAGGCGTTCGACGCGCTCGGCGCAGACCGACCGGAGCTGCGGTTGTTGCTCGTGGGACCGCACGGCTCGGCGTCCGACCTGATCGTCCGCCGCATCTCGACCTCGCCGCACCCCGAGCGCATCGTCGATCTCGGCGGTCGCGACGACGTGGTCGACTTGTTGGGTGCCGCCGACGTGTTCGTCCTCCCGTCGGTTGCCGAAGGCGCTGCGGGTGCGATCATCGAGGCGATGGCCGTCGGCGTCCCCGTCGTCACGTCGCATCTCGCAGGGTTCGAGGGCTGGCTCGATGGGCGCCACGCGGCGTTGGCCACTCCCGGCGACGCGGCCGATCTCGCTCGCGCGATCGGCTCGGCTCTCGACGATCCCGCCGCGGCCGCGGCGCGCGTGGCCGAGGCCCACCACCTCGTCGAGTCGCGGTTCTCGCTCGACCGTTGCGCGGACGAAATGACAGTGATGTATCAGAGCGTGTGCCGAAGGCGGCACGCTCCATAGAGACAGTTCATACGGGCGCGAAGCGGTCAATCGAGGGGTCGTAGCCGGTACCGTGGGCGGTGCTCTGAGGCGTTGGGCGGCCATCGACGAGCGTCACCGAGGGATGTGAGGAGATCGCCGGCTGTGCAGTACACGGATGGACAGCTCGGCGTCCTCTGGGTCGCGAAGGGTCTCGGCCCGGGTGGCATGGAGCGCCTGCTCGTGAACCATGCGCGTTGCGGCGACCGTGAGCGGTTCCGGTACCACGCGGCCTACCTCGTCGATCGCCCCAACTCGGTGATCGGCGAGCTCGAGGACCTGGGTGTCACCTGTTCCAAGCTCGCGGCCCACTCGCAGCTCGATCCGCGTTGGGCCCTCGAACTGCGCCGTCTCGTGGCCGGCGAACGGATCGACGTCGTGCACGTGCATTCGCCGATGGTCGCGGCGGTGGCGCGTCCCGCGCTGCGCGCCATGCGTCACCGCCCGAAGCTCGTCTACACCGAGCACAACTCTTGGGACTGCTACGGCCGCGCCACCCGCTGGGCGAATGCCCTCACCTATCCCCTCGATGACGCGCAGATCGCTGTGTCCGGCGACGCGAAGCGATCGGTACCGAAGATGTTGGCGCGCCGGGTCGAGGTGTTGACGCACGGCATCGAGCTCGACTCGGTGCGGGGCTGGTCCGAACAGCGCGCCGCCGCTCGAGCCGAGCTGGGTGTCGGTGAGTCGACGGTGGTCATCACCGCGATCGCCAATCTGCGATTCGAGAAGGCGTACGACGTGTTGCTCGCCGCCGCGGCCGAGACGCTCGCGGCCCATGACGACGTGGTGTTCCTCGGCGTGGGCCACGGCCAACTGCAAAACGACATGAATGACCTGCACGCCCGGCTCGGTCTGGGCGATCGGTTCCGATTCCTCGGCTTTCGATCCGACGCGCTGCGCATCCTCGCGGCGTCCGACGTGTTCACGCTCGCATCCCGCAACGAGGGGCTGCCGGTCAGCCTGATGGAGGCGTCCGCACTCGGCCTGCCGACGGTCGCGACCGCAGTCGGGGGACTGGTCGACTACGTGGTCGAGGGCGTGACCGGACTGCTGGTGCCGGCGGAATCGCCGCACGCACTCGCCGAGGCCTACGGCGGCCTGATCGTCGATCGTGAACGCCGCGAGTCGATGGGCAAGCACGCAGCCGAGGCGGCGGCACAGTTCGACGCGTCGGTCGCGGTCCGACGCCTCGAGGCGATCTACGCGGGTCTCGTCTGATGTGCGGCATCGTCGGCGCGTTCGATCCGCGGGCGCGTCGTGGTCTCGGCGAGCTCGAGTCGATCCTCACCGCGATGTCGGATCGGATGATCCCGCGCGGACCTGATGCGTCCGGGCGTTGGGCCGACGAAGCGGCGGGCATCGGGTTCGGGCACCGTCGGCTGTCGATCATCGACCTCTCCGAGCACGGCGCTCAGCCGATGGCGTCGGCCGATGGTCGATTCGTCCTCACGTACAACGGCGAGATCTACAACCACGCCGAACACGGTGAACGCCTCGACGCCGAGGGTGTGCGGCGCAGAGGACACTCCGACACCGAGATCCTCGTCGAGGCCATTGCCCGCTGGGGCCTGAGCGACACGCTCGACCGCATCGACGGCATGTTCGCGTTCGGATTGTGGGACCGATCGACGCGTGAGCTGGTCCTCGCTCGCGACCGGCTGGGTGAGAAGCCGCTGTACTACGGCCGGATGACGTCGGGCGAGTTCCTGTTCGGGTCGTCGCTCGACGCGTTGCGCGCCCACCCGGCGTTCGATCGGCCGGTCGACCGCGACGCGTTGGCGCTCTACTTTCGGCACAAGTACGTGCCTGCGCCGTGGTCGATTTTCGAGGGCGTGTCGAAGCTCACGCCCGGCTGCACGGTGACGATCACCGCCGACGGCCACCTCGGTGCCCCCGTCGCCTACTGGTCGTACTTCGACGTCGTGGCGCGTGGCGTGACGTTCCACGGATCCGAAGCCGAGGCCACCGATCGTCTCGACGACCTGCTGCGACGGTCGGTGCGCCAACGGATGTTCGCCGACGTGCCGGTCGGCGCCTTCCTCTCGGGCGGCATCGACTCGTCGACCGTGGTCGCGCTCGCGCAGCAGGAGAGCCGCTCACCGGTGCGCACCTTCACCATCGGCTCGACTGACTCCGACTTCGACGAGTCGAACGACGCCCGCGCCGTGGCCCGTCACCTCGGCACCGACCACACCGAACTGGTGGTCACGGGCGACGACGCGCTCGCGGTCGTCGACTCGTTGGGGATGATGTACGACGAGCCGTTCGGCGACTCGTCGCAGATCCCCACACGGCTGGTCAGCGAGTTGGCGCGCCAACAGGTGACGGTCGCGCTGTCGGGCGACGCGGGCGACGAGTTGTTCGGTGGGTACAACCGCTACCTGTGGGTGCCGGGGATCTGGAAGCGGCTCTCGAGGCTGCCGCAGCCTGCGCGCCGCCGCATCGCCGCCGGGCTCGGTCATGTCGCGCCGGCGACGTGGGACCGCGCCGCGCGCGTGCTGCCGCGGCAACGCCGGCCCCAGCAGGTGGGGCTGAAGATCGCGAAGGTGCTCGCGGTCGCCGACGCGGGATCACCCGAGGAGATCTTCGCCCGGCTGGTCTCGCACTGGACCGACCCGACCGCCCTGGTGCCGTCGTCGGTCGAACCGCCGACGATGCACACCGATCGGTCGGCGTGGCCGGTCACTCCGGGCATCGTCGAGCACATGATGGCAGTCGACGCGGTCACCTATCTGCCCGACGACATCCTGGCCAAGGTCGACCGGGCGGCGATGTCGGTCAGCCTCGAGACGCGGATCCCGCTGCTCGATCGCGAGATCGTCGAGTTCGCCGTCGGCCTGCCGGCCACCATGAAGATCCGCCCCGGCAGCTCGAAATGGCTCCTGCGCCAGGTGCTCGGCCGTTACGTGCCCGACGAGCTGGTCGATCGCCCGAAAGCGGGCTTCGGCCTGCCGATCGACGACTGGTTGCGAGGGCCGTTGCGGGGGTGGGCGGCCGATCACCTCGAGGGGCCGGAGGTGAAGGGGTTCCTCGACGCTGATCGCGTGCGCATCGCCTGGGACGATCACCAGAGCGGTCGCCGTAACAACGCCTACGACCTGTGGGACGTCCTCATGTTCTCGTCGTGGTGTCGGGATCGGTCGATCTCATCGTGAACGATGGTGCCGATGCGATCCCACATCGCCGCGGCCCCGCCGCCATCGAGACTCGCCCGACGAGCGGCAGCTCCGATCGCAGTACGTCGCGCGTCGTCGCCGAGCAGCGTTTCGATCGCGGCCCGGAGCGCAACGGCGTCGCCGGGCGGCACCAGCAGCGCGGTCTCGTCGTGAACCACGTAGTCACTCATCGCAGGGGTGTCGGTGACCACACATGCCTTGCCCATCGCCATCGCCTCGAGCAGCACGGTCTGTCCCGTGGGGTATTCGCGTACGTCGGTGGGGATCACCACCACCGACGAGCGGGCCATCATCGCGAGGTAGTCGGGGCGTTCGACGTAGCCGTGGAGCACGACCTCAGGCGGCAGTTCGAGATC
>JAYTFP010000327.1:0-1786 GCA_043734285.1 Acidimicrobiaceae bacterium | reverse complement strand
GGAAGTCGAAGTTGCGCTCGCTCACCTTGTCGAGACCCATCGCTGCCCGGGTGCCGGCGATGTAGTACTTGATGTACGGCGCCTCTTTCTCGGACTGATCGGGCAGCACGGTGAATCGGTGGATGAACCACGGGTACGCGGCCCCCGCGGCGACCGCCATCAGCGCCCACAGGCTCACCGCGATCATCGGCAGCCCCCAGCCGCGCTGACGGATGTTGACCACGAACAGCCCGGCACAGAACACCGAGATCGCGATCAGCAACGTCGTCGCAGGTAACTGCGCGTGCACGTCGGCGTACAGGGCACCATGGACCACGCCTCGGGTCGACAGCGTCAGCCGGTACCGATCGAGCCAGTAGTCGCCCGCCTTGATGAGGGCGATGATCGCCATCAGCACCGAGAGATGCGCCTTGACCTTGCCCGACACCGCGGGACCCGTCCCCGGCAACCTGATGCCGCCGTTCAGGTAATGCAGGACCGACACGACGAACAGCACCAGCACCATCGCCGCGAACGCCCAGCTGAACACCCACGACAGGAACGGCAACTTGAACGTGTAGAACGACACGTCGACCTTGTGGAGCGGATCGACGACACCGAACGACTTGCCGTAACGGAACAGGATCCAGTTCTGCCACTGGCCCACAGCCTCGAGACCGGCGATCACGGCGAACAACACCGAGACGCCGACCTGGAACGCACGACGCCGAGGCTGCACGAACTCGCGGTACCGCTCGATCAGCTCGTCGGCCGGCGACAACGAGTCGGCCGGTGGGGCGAGCCGCTCGGCGAACTCCATGTTCAGGTACGACAGCACCATGAACACGAGGAAGAACACGAGCATCAGCACGCCCTGGATGGCGATACGGCGCTGCCACGCGGCGCTCGCACCGACCGACTGGTACCAGAGGTAGTCGGTGTACACGTGGGCGATCGCGCGCAGCGAGAGCAGCAGCACCACGAGGATGCCCAGCACCACGATCATGATCACTCGACCGCGACCGGGCGCCTCGCGGCGGACCCGCGCTCGTGGCCGCGGGAAGTCCTCGGGAAATGGCATGGGCCGCAGGCTAGTGACTCAGCGGCATGAGCAGGCACCGACACCCGGGGTGCGCCGGTGGGCACAGATTGCCCGTCGGGTAGTGCTCGCCCACGCCGACCGCGCCCGCCAACCGATTGTCCTCGGCGTCGGAACACGGCAACCCACCGTGGTCGACGAACCAGCACATCGATGCCGTCGGCGCCGCCGACGCGAGGATGCCGCGGTTGAACGCCAACGTCGCCAGGTCACCCGAGAAGCCGGGGACACGATCGTTGCGCCATTCGCGATACGTCGATCGGAGTTGATCGACGAGCTCGAGGCGATCGTGCGACCGGTCGTCGGTCTCGGCGATCACCCGCTCGAGTCGCGCACGCATCGGCGTCTGGATCCACTCGTCGATGAACGCCGAGATCTCGGCAGCGACGACCGAGCCGTCGAAGCCGGGGTCGGGGTCGGACCCCTCGGTCGAGAGGAACTTGGATCCGGCCTCGACCGCGTGGGTGAGGTCGGCCCGTGCGGCCTCGGCCAGTAGCGCGAACGTGTCGGACCCCGCCGGCAGCAGGTCATCCGCCCCGCGCGCCTTGCGATCACGGCGCACCCGATCGAGCAGTTCGTTCTCCTGGTCGGTGAGGACGCGCTTGAGCCGCCGAGCGACGCCCTTCTCGAACTTCGCCAGCAGGTCGTCCCGTCGATCGAGCAGCGACTGCTCGGCCGACACCTCGCTGCTCTCATCGGCGTCGGCCG
>JAYTFP010000326.1:0-18833 GCA_043734285.1 Acidimicrobiaceae bacterium | reverse complement strand
TTCTGGGGCGGCAACAGCGACGTGATCGTGCCCTACACACACGCCGAGCGGCAGTCGAAGCGGGTCCCGAATTCGCGACTGCGGACGCTCAACGGCCGCGGCCACTTCGCCGGCTACACCTCGAGCGCTGAGGTACTCGACGACGTGCGCGAGCACTGGCCCGCGCCGCCGAAGCCCGGCACGATGCCGATCCCGCGCGAGCCGTCGTCCCGCTAGGCCTTCGCGCCTCCCGGCGGGTATGGGTCGAGCACGAGGTCGATCCCGAGTTCGCCGAGCTCGGCGAGCACCGCGTGGTCGAGCACCGAGCTCGATCGGCGATTGCCGGGCGAGAAGCTGAGCCACATCTCCACCGAGGCGGCCTCCGCCAACGTTTTCAAGGCCTCGCGGCGATCGCGGAGGCGCTCCATCAGGATGTAGAGGTGATCCTCGATCCCGGCGGAGGGCTCGAGGCGTGACTCGAGCATCCACACCGTGAACGACGGCTCACCTTCCGAGGTGCGGGTGTTCGTCGCCCGCAGACCGAGCATCTCGCCGATCGCCTCGGAGCTGAGCGTCTCGCTGAGGATCCGCAGCGACGCGAGCGACCACGGCCGACCACCGCTGAGTTCGTCCGAGTCCATCACGCCGAGGGACATTACCCGTGCGGTCACAGGCCAACCGGATGGCTCACGGACCGGGCGGCCGTGCCGATGGGGTTCGGGTGAGCTACGAAGCGAGACGTCAGGCGCCATCGCGCGTCATCGAAGTCGCCCTCATGGGGTTCCTCACGACGGCGGCAGTCATCGAGGCGCTCACTCCTCCCGAAGGTTGGCTCGGCCGGCTCGGAGCGGAAGCCGCCGTCGCCGTGGCGATGGCCTGTCTGATGCAGGTCGCGATCGTCCGTCCGCACCGCCACCGTCTGACCATCGAGCGAACCCGTCGCGCCCAACTCCAGCTCGAGCTCGCCGAATGGCACGACACTCATCGCTTCGCCACTCGACTCGACGCCGCGATCCGGATGGCCGACTCCGAGCCCGAGGTTCTCGGCGTCGTCGGTCGAGCACTCGCCCAGTTGCTGCCGAACCGCAACAACGCACTCCTGATCGCTCCTCCGCACGAGTCCCGCGTCACGTGGTCGATCCCGTCGACGGCCGACGGTCTCGGCGAGCCCGTCGCCGCGGCCCAGGGACTGCGATGCTCCGCGCTCGGCACCGGCCACACGATGTCGTTCGCCTCGTCCACCGAGCTCGATGCCTGCCCCCATCTGATCGGCGCCGACCTCGCGATGTCGGGCGTCTGCGTGCCTCTGATCGTCGGCGACGCCCACCTCGCGGTGCTGCACAGCGCGGGGGCCGAGGGTGACCTCCCCGATCGGATCACCATCGACACGATGAACCAGCTCGCTCAGGCCGCGGGCACACGGATCGCCGCGCTGCGCTACGACCGCGTCGAGACGCCTGCACCGGCCATCGACCCCCTGACCGGCCTGCCGAGCCAGACAGCGGTGCACCGTCGGGTCCGCGACCTGCTCAGCGGCGGCGTGCCGTTCTCGTTGGCCCTCTGCGACCTCGACGCGTTCGGCGCGTACAACCACGAGCATGGACCCGAAGTCGGTGACATCGCCCTGCGTCTCTATGCCGACGCGATCGGAGCGACACTGCGTCCCGATGACGTGGTCGCCCGCTACGCCGGTGACAAGTTCCTCTGCGTCTTCCCGAACTGCACCGCCGAGCACGCCCGAGCAGCCATGGAGCGGGTGCGCGAGTCACTCGTGCTCGATCTCACCTCGCACGAGTTGGCGCCCTTCACGGTGAGCGTCGGCATCTGCCACTCGTCACAGGCCGACCACGTCAAAGCGCTCGTCGAGATCGGTGACGTCGCCCTGGCCGTGGCGAAGAACCTCGGGGGCAACCGGGTCTGCCTCGACGACTTCGCCATCGAGTCGACCCCCGACTGATCAGGCGAGCATCGCCGCCACGAGCGCTCGGAGTTCGGCCTTGACGACCTTGCCCGACGCGTTGAGCGGGAGTGACTCGACGATGATCACGACGCGGGGACGCTTGAATCCTGCGAGTCGCCCGCGCGTCCACTCGCGGATCTCGTCGGCATCGGCTGCCGCGTCACCGGCGACGACGACCGCGACCACCTGCTCGCCCCACTGATCGTGCGGCGCGGCGACCACTGCGACCTCGGCGACGTGGGGGTGCTGCGCGACCACGTCCTCGACCTCGCGCGACGCGACGTTCTCGCCCCCCGTCACGATGATGTCCTTGCGGCGGTCGACGAGGTAGAGGAATCCCTCGTCGTCGACGCGCCCGATGTCGCCGGTCCGGAACCACCCGTCGGGCGTTCGGGCTGCCGCGGTCTCGTCGGGACGGTTCCAGTACCGGTCGATCACCTGGTCACCGCGCACCACGATCTCGCCGGGCGCACCCACCTCGACGTCGCGCAGTTCGTCGTCGACGAGTCGGATCGCGACCATCGGGCCGGGCCTGCCCGCGGCGCGCAGCAGGTGCGGGCCGTCGTCGACCGCACGACGATGCGCGGCGGCGTCGAGGAAGACCGCGTTGCCCGACAGTTCGGTCATCCCGTATCCCTGCCCGAAGTCGCAGTCGAGCTCCGCGATCCCGCGGCGCAGCACGTCCATCGGAATGGCCGACGCGCCGTAGAACACGTGTCGCAGCGACGACAGGTCGAAGCACGATCGATCAGGATGGTTGAGCAGCATCGCGATCATCGTCGGCGCGAGTGAGACCGATGTGACGCGGTGCCGTTCGATCCCGCGCATCACCTCGACCGGGTCGAATCGGGCGACGAGCACCACCGGACGACGCCGCAGGTGCAGGTGCACCACGTTGTACGCCGCGATGTGAAACAGCGGGAAGGGGAACAGATAGACCTCGTCGTGCGCCGTCGGTCGACACATCGCCGTGTTCAGCGCGGCGCCGAGGATGCTGCGATGCGTGAGGACCGCGCCCTTCGCACGACCGGTCGTGCCGCTGGTGTGGATGATCCACGCCGCGTCGCCCTCGAGCGCGCGATGCGGCAGCGCCTCGCCGACCACGACGCCGGCGAGGGTGAGATCTTCGAACGCGCTCTCCTCGAACGCGATGTGGTCGCGGACCGACGGCATCGCCGCAGCGAAATCGACGAGGCGATCGAGTTGCTCGCCCGATCCCAGCAGCGCGGTCGGTTCGACGTCCGCGATCAGCTCGGCGATCTCGGACGCGATCAGGCGCGTGTTCGCGAACATGGCGACGATGCCGGCGAGCGGTGCCGCGTACTGGATGATCAATACCTCGGCTCGATTGTCGCAGATCACGGCCACCCGCTCTCCGGGCGCGGCGAGTACCGCGAGGCGCGATGCCATCGCCACGATGTCGTGCCACAGCTCGCCAAAGGTCCACGTCCGCTCGTCGCTGACCAGCGCGAGCTCGTCGGGAACGCCGAGCGCCGCGAATTGGACGACCTCGTGCAGCAGCATCGGACCCTCTCCCAGCCCATTCGGTCGAGCGTTTCGGGCGTCACGGTATCCTGTGCCCGCCATGACGACCCCGCCCACACCGAGCCCCGCCCGATCACTGCCCGACAAGCCCGGGCTCGAAGGCCTCGAGGCTCGCTGGAGCAAGGCGTGGGAGCGCGACGGCACCTTCCGATTCGACCGCACCGCCGAGCGGGCCGACGTCTTCTCGATCGACACTCCCCCGCCCACCGTGTCGGGGTCGCTGCACGTCGGCCACGTGTTCAGCTACACCCACACCGACACGATCGCCCGCTACCAGCGGATGCGCGGCAAGAAGGTCTTCTATCCGATGGGATGGGACGACAACGGCCTGCCGACCGAGAGGTGCGTCGAGAACCTGTACGGCGTGCGCTGCGAACCGTCGGTCGCCTACGTCGAGGGGTACACGCCGCCGGCGAATGCCGCCAAGAAGCGCCAGGACTACGAGGCGATCAGCCGGCGCAACTTCATCGAACTCTGCGAGCAGCTCACCGAGACCGACGAGCAGGCTTTCGAGGAGCTCTTCCGCCTCGTCGGGCTCTCGGTCGACTGGTCACTCACCTATTCCACGGTCTCGCAGCGCACCCAGCGCACGAGCCAGCGTGCCTTCCTCCGCAACCTCGCCCGCGGTGAGGCGTATTCGTCCGAGGCGCCGAGCCTGTGGGACGTCACCTTCCAGACCGCAGTGGCCCAGGCCGAACTGAAGGACGAAGAGCGCCCCGGCGCCTACCACGACATCGCCTTCCATCGACCCGACGGCGGCGACGACGTCGTGATCTCCACCACGCGTCCCGAGCTGCTGGTCAGCTGCGTTGCGCTGGTCGCGCACCCCGACGACGAGCGCTACCAGGCGCTGTTCGACACGACGGTGCGTACGCCCGTGTTCGGCGTCGAGGTGCCGGTGAGAGCGCATCGGTTGGCCGAGCCCGACAAGGGCACCGGCATCGCGATGATCTGCACGTTCGGCGACCTGACCGACGTGATCTGGTGGCGCGAGCTCGACCTCGAGACGCGGGCCGTCATACGCAAGGACGGCCGCTTCCACATCGACGTCCCCGAGTGGCTGACCACCCCCGAAGCTCGCGCCGCGTACGAGCGCTTCGCGGGCAAGGCGCCCGGCGGCGCGCAGCAGGTGATGGTCGAACTCCTCACCGAGTCGGGCGAGCTGATCGGCGAACCCAAGAAGATCACCCACCCGGTGAAGTTCTTCGAGAAGGGCGACAAGCCCCTCGAGATCATCACGACGCGCCAGTGGTACATCCCCAACGGCGGGCGCTCGGCCGAGTTGCGCGACACCCTGCTCGAGCGGGGCCGGCAGCTCACCTGGCATCCCGACTACATGCGTCACCGCTACGACAACTGGGTCGAGGGCCTCAACGGTGACTGGCTCATCTCGCGACAGCGGTTCTTCGGCGTGCCGATCCCGCTCTGGTATCGCCTCGACGCCGAGGGTGTCCCCGACTACGACCACCCGATCGTGCCCGACGAGGACTCACTGCCGATCGATCCGCAGTCGCACGTCCCGCCGGGATTCACCGCGAAGCAACGCGATCAGCCCGGCGGCTTCAGCGGCGATCCCGATGTGATGGACACGTGGGCGACGTCCTCGCTCACGCCGCAGATCGCCTGCGGATGGGAGGAGGATCCGGCGCTCTTCGCGCAGACCTTCCCGATGGACATGCGCCCCCAGGCGCACGAGATCATCCGCACTTGGCTCTTCTCCACCGTCGTGCGCAGCCATTACGAGCACGGCGTCGTGCCGTGGGCGAACACGGCGTTGTCGGGTTGGATCCTCGACCCCGACCGCAAGAAGATCTCGAAGTCGCAGGGCAACGCCCCGGTGCTGCCGACCGAGCTGCTCGAGCAGCACGGATCCGACGGGGTCCGCTACTGGGCTGCGTCGGGCCGGCCCGGCACCGACACCGCGTTCGACGAGAAGGAGATGAAAGTCGGACGCCGTCTCGCGATCAAACTGCTCAACGCGTCGAAGTTCGCGCTCGGGTTCGACGGCGATCCGAGCGGCGACGTGACCGCGCCGCTCGACCGGGCCCTGCTCGCGGATCTCGCCGACCTCGTCACTGAGTGCACGAACGCGTTCGACGGGTTCGACTACGCCCGGGCACTCGAGCGCGTCGAACGGTTCTTCTGGTCGTTCTGCGACGACTACCTCGAACTCGTCAAGGTCCGCGCCTACGGCGAGGGCGACCCGGCGACCTCTGCTGCGAACGCCTTGGCGATCGCGCTGTCGGTGCTGCAACGGCTGTTCGCGCCGTTCCTCCCGTTCGCAGCCGAAGAGGTCTGGTCGTGGTGGATGGAGGGTTCGATCCATCTGTCGTCGTGGCCGTCGGCCGACGAGCTGCGCGCAACCGCCGGCGAGAGCGACGCGGCACTGCGCCCCGCGGTCGCCGATGCGCTGCGCGAGATCCGCAGGGCGAAGTCCGAGGCAAAGGTCTCGATGACGACACCGGTGGCATCGGCCACGATCACCGACAGCGTGGGCCGCATCGCCGCGTTGACATTAGCGGCTGACGAGCTGCGTGAGACGCTGCGGATCGAGGTGCTCGATCTTCGCGTCGACGACGCTGCGGGGTTCACCGTGTCGGTGACACTTTCCCAGACCAAAACTCAGTAGAGGCCGATGTCGTAGCCGCCGCCCCCGCGACCGCTCGCGGGGAAGGGCGGGCCGTTCGCGTTGACGTAATCGACGATCGTGTCGGCGAACGCGATCGGATTGGGTACGTCGACCATGGCCTTGAAGCTCGACGTCTCGTTCGCCGACTGAATCTTGATGGTCGCCGTGCCGAACCAACGGTCGAAGATCGAGCGGTGCACCGAGACGTCGGTGATCTTCTTCCACGAGATCCACTCGTGGTCACGCCGGAAGACCCCCGACAGGCGGATCGCCCGGCTCGTCGTGAGCACATAGCGGGTGTACGCCTTGTTCACGAGGCGCCACATCACCGAGCCGAGGATGGCGAGCTCGCCGATGAAGCCGATCATCGCGACCTGCACGTTCCAGGCCCAGATGATGATGACGAACACGATCAGCACGACCACGAAGTCGGGCCATTGGAACATCAGCCACGCACGGAGATCGGGGGCCTGGTTGAAGATGACCTCCTCGTCGTCCGCGAGGTACTGGTCGATCAGGTGGTGAGGCCGCGTGATCACTTGCCCGTCAGGCTGGACACGAACTCGACGAGCTTGTGCCAGAACTGAGCGACGAAGTGGCCGACGGCACCGAAGAACTCACCCACGAAGCCGGCGGTGCCGTGCGGGTCCATCCAGATGAGCCAGAGGAGGAGTCCGACCGCGGCGGCAGCAACGAGTCCACCGACTTTCTGCATGTCGACACCTCCCTCACGCTCAGTACCAACCGCGAAACCTAGGTCGCGGGGCCTGACGGGTGGTGGACCTGCAGCGGCACGCCCTCGGCGCCGAACGCAGCGATGAGTCGTTGCCGCAGCTCGCGTTCGACTTTCCACTGCGACTTCGGCTCGGTGTCGACGACCAGTCGGAGGGTCACGCCGTCTGGTGTCAGCGCGCTGACGCCCTGCTCGTCGGTCTCACCCACGAGGTGCGCTGCGCCCCAATCGGGGTCGGCGACGAGTTCGTCGGCGACGCGCCGCACGATGCCCCGGGCGAGCGCGATGTCGGCGTCGTGCGCGACCACGACCTCGACGACGGCGCGCGCCCAACTCTGCGACTTGTTGCCGACGCGGGTGAACGACCCGTTGGGGATGTGCCACACGGTGCCGGCGAGGTCGCGGAGTTGCGTCGATCGCAGGGTCACCCGCTCGACGGTTCCGGTGGCCGGCCCGGCATCGATCACATCACCGACGCCGTACTGGTCCTCGATGAGCACGAAGATGCCGGCGAGCACGTCGCGCACCACGCTCTGGGCGCCGAAGCCGATGGCGATCCCGGCGATCCCCGCCCCGGCGACCAGCGGCCCGAGGTTGATCTTCGCCTCGCCGAGGACGAGCAGCGCGGCGAGCCCGTAGATGATCGTTGCCGACAGGCTCCGCAACATCGTCGACACGGTGCCGGTGCGCGCCTCGACGCGGCGGGCGCGGTCATCGAGCCCGATGCCGCCGGGCTGTGCCTCGGCGGCCCGCGCCTGCATGCGGGCCACGACACGGCGCACACCGCGCGCGAGCAGGCCGTTCGCGAGTACCGCGACGATGACGATCGCAGCGATACGCCCGCCACTCGCGACCAGATGACGGGTGTCGTCGTTCCACGAGAGGGCGATCATCAGATCGATCCGAGGAACGCAACGAGGTCGTCGCGGCTTGCCTTGTCGAGTTGCATGAAGTGATTCTTGGCGATGGTGGCCTCGCCGGCGTGCCACAGGATCGCCTCCTCGGCCGTGCGGGCCCGGCCGTCGTGCAGCATCGACGGATAGCCGTACACCTCGATGCGGCGGCTGAGCCCCCACAGCGGCGGGGTGCGCCACTCGGTTCCCGACGCATCGAACTCGGGCCGATGATCGGCGAGGCCCTCGCCCATGTCGTGCAGCAGCAGGTCGGTGAAGGGGTGGAAGGTGAGATGTGCGAGCCCGGCGACGTCGCTGTCGCCCGAGTGCTGGGTCGTCGTGTGGCACGCCGCGCATCCCGTGTCGACGAACCGCTGCGCGCCGCGTCGGACAGCGGGCTGGTCGACGTTGCGTGCGATCGGGACGGCGATCGTGCGGTTGTAGAAGATCTGGGCATCGAGGATCGAGGCCGCCATCTCGGGCGCTCGCGTCTCGCCCGGTTTGAGCGGATCGGCGCACAACGAACCCTGGCCCGAGCAGGGATCGGGGAACTCGACCGAGGTGACACCCATGTCGTCATGCAGCGCACCGGCGCTCTGTTGACGCACCGTTGCCTGGCCCGCCTTCCACCCGAAGCGTCCGAGCATCGGCGACTTGGTGAGGTTGTCCCACACCGTGTTGACGCGCCCGGAGACGCCGTCGTGATTCCGGTCGTCGGGGTCGGCGCCGGCGCGGATCTCCGCCTCGGGAATCGCCTCGAGCAGACCCAGCCCGATGATCGGCGGCGCGACGCGCGGCGACGTCATCGTCTCGGGCGACAACGGACCGGCGGCCGGATCGATCACGACGAACGTCGGCGCACGCAGCTCGAAATGGGTGCCATCCGGATAGTTGCCCTCGACCTTGGCCCAGGTGACCGCCAGCGTCCCCTCCCGTCGTGCACCGCTGATGGCGTCGGTCTGCAGTTGGCCGCCGTAGATCGGATCGGGTCGGGGCGCACCGGTCGCGGTCTCGCCCGGCACGCTGAGGCGCAGGAGCAGCCCCGGTCCGGGAAGGTCGGCCGGCTTGTCGACGCCGCGGATGCCGTCGAGGTGGCAGCTCAGACACGAGTTCTCGTTGAGTGTGGGGCCGACCCCTTCGGCGGCGGTCATCTGCTCGTTGAAGCTGACGGCGCCCTTGCCGAAGCGGAGGAACTCGGCATTGTCGAGCGACCGGGCCGACTGGTGGAACGGGCGACCGCGGAACTCGCGGGCCGACGTCGACGCCCCGAGACGCACGACGAGGAAGTCGGGCACCGTCACCGCCGGCTTGGTCGTCGCGGGGTGCCCTCCGCTCGCTGCGCACGACAGCACGAGCGCGAGCGGTCCGAGGACCACCCACAGCAGAAGTGTGTTCGGTCGACGGGGCGTGGTCACGCGTTCGCCTCCGCCACGCTGCGCGCCCAGCGGTAGTCGGCCTTGCCGTTGGGTCCGCGGCGCACGTGATCGACGATCACGATCTGCTTGGGGCACTTGTAGCCGGCAAGTGTGACGCGACAGTGATCGCGCAGTTGGTCGACGGTCGGGACCTCGCCAGCCGCGTCGTCGAGTGCGACGACCGCCCACACCGCGCTCCCCCACTTCTCGTCGGCCACGCCGATCACGTTCGCGTCGCTCACCGCCGGGTGTGTCTTGAGGGTCTCCTCGACCTCCTCGGGGAAGACCTTCTCACCGGCGGTGTTGATGCAGGCCGATCCGCGTCCGAGCAGGGTGATCGAACCGTCGGCCTCGACGGTGGCGACATCGCCGGGCACCGACCAGAGGCGATCCGCGAACGTGCGGAACGTCGCGGCCGTCTTGTCGGGGTCCTTGTAGTAGCCGACGGGGATCGGCCCGCCGACTGCGAGCAGGCCCGACTCGCCCGACCCGGGCTCGATCGCACGACCGTCGTCGGTGAAGACCTGCGCGTGCTTGCCGAGCCGGAAACGCGCCGTCGGGATCGACCGTTCGCGCTTCGCGACCGACCGCGCGAATCCGACACCCTCCGAGCTGCCGAGCAGATCGGCGAGCGACGCGTCGACGCGTTCGAGCAACGCCTCCTTCACGGGCTGCGACCACATCACACCCGAGGAGACGATCACCTGCAGGCTCGACACGTCGCACGGCTCGCCCGCGGCCTCGGCCCGTTCGAGCGCGGCCAGGATCGGCTTCGCGAACGCGTCGCCGACGATCGTGAGGTTGGTGACGTGGTGGGTCGCGACGGCGGTGAGGAGTTCGTCGGCATCGAAGTGCCGGCCGGCCAGGGTGACGATCGCGCCTGCGGCGCAGAGGGCGCCGAGCGATGAGATCGAGGACGTGCCGTGCATGAGCGGCGCGGCCGGCAGCAGGCGCGACGGGGCGTGATCGTCGTGAATGGCGCGGGTCGCTGCTGCGACCTCGTCGAGTGTCGTCGGCGTTGCGAGGCCGTAGCCGCTGAAGTTCGGGCGCGCTGTGCGGAGCAGCGACCCGTGCGGCCACATCACGCCCTTCGGCATGCCGGTCGTCCCGCCCGTGTAGAGGAACCAGAGGTCGTCGGGGCTGCGGTCGATCCTCGGCGCTGGGGACGCCGCGGCAATCGCCTCGTCGTAGCCGTCGCCGACGACGAGCACCAGCTTCACCAGTGGCAGCGTGGGGACCAGCGCGGCGAGGTTGGGAGCGAGGGCCGCGTCGGCGACGATGACCTCGGCATCAGCGTTCGTGAGCAGGTAGAGGAGCTCGGCTTCGGTGTAGCGGTAGTTGACGTTGACAGGTACGGCACGCGCCTTGAACGCGGCAAACGTGGCTTCGAGGTACTCCGGTCCGTTGTAAAGGTAGAGCGCGACCTTCGAGTCGTGCCCCACACCATGATCCGCGAACACGGTCGCAAGCCGCGCGGCACGGTCGTCGAACCGCCGCCAGGAGATCGTGCGCTCGCCGTGGATGAGCGCCGGAGCGCCACCGATCTCGTCCGCGATCGTCTCCCACACGCTCGCCAGGTTCCAGCTCTGGTTCTCGCTCCGGGGCGGGCTCACGGAGGCTCATGTTGCCACCTCGAGGTGCTCGGTAGTGTCGGGCGGGTGAACGAGCGTCGACCGTGGACCCTGACCGACCGGACAGGTGGCGAAATCGATCAGGTGGTCGCCCAGCTCATGGCGGTCGACGACTCGCTGGTGATCGAGCGGTTCCAATCGGGCGAGGGAGCGGACGGGGCCGACGTGTGGTGGGTCAGCGTGCCGGATGAGGCGGGCGAGATCCAGGTCGACACGTATCCCGATGGCGCGTCACCGTTCATCCTCGAGGGTGACGATGGATTCTGGGCCGAGACGATCGACGTCGACCACTGCGTCTCGCTCATCGTCGAATGGCTCGAGTTGGGCGAGGACGACGACTGACGCTCTGTCACCAGGCGGCGAGCGCGGCGTGGGTCGACGCGTACATTCCCGTGCAGTTCTCGGCACCGGTCGTGCCGTAGCTGACGTCGCCGTCGGTCGTGAGGTGCACGAGGAAGCACGTCGCCGAGTCGCTCATCGCGGCGGCTGACCAGCCGTCGTCATCGGAGTACACCGACAGATCGCGACCTGTGACCGTGGAGTCGCCCGCGTCTCCGCCGATCGCGGCGAGGCTCGCCTCGGTCATGGCGTTGTGGAGCGTCGACATGGCGACGGCATCGTCACTGCGATCGGTGGCATCGAGATAGGTCGGGATCGCAACGGTCGTCAAGGTGCTGATGATCGTCGCAACGAACATCAACTCCATGAGAGCGAAGCCGCCCTGCCCGCGCCCGCGAACGAATCGATCGATCTGCACTCTCGCTCCTCCCGCCTGCACATCAGCATGAGGAGCCGAGACGCACCGATCCATGGTGCGATCGGCCCATTCGGGCGTGCTCGCCACCGGCGGTGCCCGTCGAGGTGTCCCGCCGTACCATGTGGACGTGACTCGACGGGCCTTGCTGGTACTCATCTCGCTCGTCATGGTCGTGACGAGCGTCGGATGTGACCACGCAGACTTCGCGGGCTGCCACGACACCACGACGGCGCCGACCGACTGTCTCGCCTGGGCCGGCTTCAGTTCGATCCATGGGCTCACGCTCGTCGGGGTCGACAAGAACAAGAGTTGGCATGACCTCGTGCGGTTCGCTTTGCGGGGATCACCTGCGGCCATCGATCAGGCCCTCGCTGCGGCGCACTTCGCAGCGCCCGCCGAGATGGGACTCACCGTGGTCGACACGCCCCTGGCGAATGTTCATCTGGAGAACCTGATCGACATTCGCTCAGCCACCGAGGACGGCTGGAAGAACCCGCAGGGCCTGCGACTGACTCGCCACGTCGTACGCGGTGGAACGGGCTCGGCCGCGATGGACGACGAGATAGCCGTCTGGGCGTTCGTGAGCTAGACGGCGATGCCGAACTGGCATCGCACACTCCAGCGATACGTCTCGCCGGGCCGCAGCACACACGCATCCGGCGAGTTCGGGATCGTGCCCGCTTCGACGCACACGCCGACCCTCGGGATGAAGTCGGCCTTCAGTCCGTCACCCGTGTACACCTGCGCGCCCGGCTGATCGGTCCACATCGTCAGCGCGCGGCCGCTCAGCGGATCGACGAGCCGCGCCGCCGGATCACCTTCGTCACGACCGGCGCTGAACTCGAACCAGTTGTCCCACCGCCCCAGCGGCACGCGACCCTCGTCGATCGTCGCGAAACTTCCAGTCGGAAGCATCGCGTCGTCGACGAGAGCGCACCGCCCGCTGTCGAGCCACAGGTCGTGACCGTCGATCACTCCCCCGCCGGCCAGGTTCCAGTAGGCGTGGTTCGTCATCGACACCACCGTCGGTGCATCGGTGGTCGCGACGGCGGAGACACTCACTGTGCCGCCATCGACCGCATAGCGAACCCGCACCGTCACCCTTCCAGGGAAGCCCTGCTCGCCATCGCAGTCGATCAACTCGAGTTCGACGGCCGATCTGTCACACGCGACGACCGACCATGGCCGAAACGCCCACCCGATCGGCCCGCCGTGCAACGTGTTCGGCCCGTTGTTGGCGATCAGGCGATGCGCCACATCGTCGATCTCGACCCGTGCGCCGGCGATGCGATTGGCATACCGACCGACCGTTGCGCCGAGGTACGAATTCGTCGTGTGCGTCGCGTACGCGAACAGGTCGTCGTGGCGCAGCACGACGTTGGTCACCCGCCCGTCGCGGTCCGCCGCCCACACACCGATCAGCGCCGCGCCGAACGGCAGTACTTCGACGCGCAGGTCATCCGAGCCGATCGAGATCGGCACGAACGAATCGAGAACGTCAGCCACGCTCGGGCGTGAAGTCGACGTGCAGGTTCTCGACGCCCCGCACGAAGGCACCCGGCACTCGGTTCGGCGTCGTGCCCTCGGCGATCCTCATGTCGGGGAGGCGACGCAGCAGTTCCTCGAACATGAGCCGTATCTCGAGGCGGGCCAGACTCGCGCCGAGGCAGAAGTGGGTGCCGAAGCCGAACGCGATGTGGTGGTTCTGCGCCCGCCCCACGTCGTAGATGTCGGGCTCGTCGAACACCGCCTCGTCACGGTTCGCCGAGCTGTACATCAACAGCAGCTGCTGGCCGGACTTCAACTGCTGGCCGAGCAGCTCGTGGTCCTCGGTGATGATGCGGCTCATGTTGAGGATGGGCGTGACCCAGCGGATGAACTCCTCGACGGCGGTCGATCCGATCATCGACGGATCGGCGATCAGCCGATCGCGCTGATCGGGGTGCTCGATCAGATCCCACACCGTCGATGCGATGACCGTGCGGGTCGTCTCGGCGCCGCCGTCGACCAGCAGCAGGCATTCGCCGATGATCATGTCGTCGGTCATCGGCACGCCGTCGATCTCGGTGTGCGCCCACACCGAGACCATGTCGTCCTGCGGATCGGCGCGGCGCAGCGCGATCAACTCCTGACACGCGACGGCGAACTCGAACGCCGCCATGATCCCCAGGTCGTTCAGATAACGCGGGCCCCCGCCGAGCGGGATCGTCTCGGTCGACCAGTGCTTGACCTCGGGCCACCGCTCGACTCCGAAGCCGAGATAGTGGGCGATCATCATCGCGGGCAGCGGCGCCGCCAGATCCTCGACGACGTCGGCCGACCCGGTCGCAGCCACCTTGTCGATCAGCTCGGTGACCACGCCACGGATGAGCGACTCGTGATCGGTCACGGCACGGGGCGTGAAGCGACGCGCGACCGTGCGCCGTTGTGCCTGGTGCTGCGGATCGTCCTGGCCGATCATCGACTGGTCGTCATGATCCGCAGGCGGCAGCGGCCGGAACGCATTGCGGTTCGAATAGCGCCGCGGCTGTTTCTCGATCTCGACGATGTCGCGATACCGACTGATGCCCCAGATGCCGTTGATGTCGTCGAAGTAGAGCGGCGCCTCGTGACGCAGCCACCGGTAGGTCTCGGTCGGGTCGGCTGCGTAGAGATGGCCGTTCAGGAGATCGATCTGCGGCTGCACGCCGGGAGACTAATTCGGCTTCGCCGACAGCCGCTCTCCTGATGGAGCGTGCCGCCTCTCGGCGCACGCTCGGGTTAGGCCGCGGCGCGGCTCCGCAGCACGTCGAGCGCCTCGTCGGCGTGCACGTCCATGTTCATCTCCGACGAGATGACCTTCAGCACCGTGCCGTCGGTGTCGACCACGAACGTCGAGCGCTTGTTCATCAGCGGGCCCATCCGCCGGACGCCGAAGATCTTGGCGATCGTCTTGTCGGGGTCGCTGAGCAGCGGGAACCCCAACGTGTGCTTCGCGTCGAACTCCGCCTGTCGCTCGACCGAGTCGGTGCTCACACCGACGCGTTGCGCCCCCACCTCGGCGAATTCGCCGGCCAAGTCACGGAAGTGACAGCTCTCGGCCGTGCATCCGCCGGTGAACGCTTTCGGGTAGAAGAACACCACGGCCGGTCCGGCCTTCAACATCTCGTGGAAGCTGATCGCCTCGCCCTGCTGATTCGTGGCCGTGAAGTCGGGAACCTTGTCGCCTTGTTGCATGGACCAACCAACCTTCGCCCCGCGGGGCCTATTCCGAGCCCATGGGAGCGACCACGGTCCGAGCCAGTTCGGCCTGCCCATCGTCGCTCAGTCCGTGATGGCGGGCCCAGCCTCCGAACGAGCCGTAACGCTCGATGAGGTGGTCGACGAGCCCTGACATCGTCTCGGGTCTGGCCGCCCGCCCGATCATCGCGGTGTGAGTCTGATCGTCGCCGGTGCCGATGACGTGGTGCTCGCCTGCCTGCGCTCGGTACCAATCGATGATCGCCGGCATCGCCTCGGCGCTACGGGCGTAGTCGCCCATGATCACCTCGCGGGTCGCACCGAGGACGCCGAGCAGAGCGGATGCGACGGCGCCGGTGCGGTCCTTGCCCGCGGTGCAGTGGAACACGACCGGGCCCTTCGACGTCGCCACCAGCCGCAGCGCCTCGACCAGTTGCGCGCCGCGGTCGTCGTACATCTCGATGGTGCGGTCGCGCAGGAAGTCGTCGGTCTCGGCGTCGCGCTCGTCATCCCAACTCCACACGTCGGCCAGCACCGGCACGTGAACGACCTCGATCGGGCCTCCGTCGGGGAAGGCGCCGTCGTCGACGCGTTCGCCACCGGTTCGCAGGTCGACGACCCGCGAGATGTCGAGCGTCCGCAGCACGGACCGCGCTTCGTCGACGTCGGTACGGTGCAGCAGATCGGAACGGAACACGCGGCGCGGCGCGATCACGCCGCCCTCGACCACGAGGCCGCCCATGTCGCGGAAGTTGAAGGAACCGGGGATCACTTCGAGAGCCAGCCCATCAGACGGCCCCACTCATCAGAACTCGGCGGCCACGACGAGGGACACGCCATCGGTGGCGATGTCGAGCGCTTCGACCCGCACGTGCATGACGCGGTCGCTGTCGGGGCGCACCGGCACCGATGCGCTCGCCGGAAACTTGACCGACAGCGGCGCCCTCGACGCGACGCCTCCGAAGAATCGGCTCACCTGGTTCACGACCGACGGCATGTACGGCAGCTCGACCCACACCTCGCGCAGGCTCAACTCGATCTCGTCGCCGACCAGCCGAGGCCGCACGGTGTAGCGCAATCCCGGACGCAGATCGGGAATCACCGACGAATGCAACAATCGCTCGTTGCGGATCCGGCCACCGACCCGGCGCTCGCCGGCGATGACGTCGAGCTCGACCGGCAACTGCATGCCCAGCGTGTCGCCCGCGAGACGGTTGACCAACGTCGTCAAGGCGCCGGCAGCGACCCCGACGCCGAGTCGCGTGCCCTCGGTCGGCGCGATCTCGGCATGTCCTTCGACGTCGTCAGCGGCTCGGAGTCCGACGATGAGATAACCGTCGTCGACTCGGACCTCGGCCTCGCCGGTGACCACCCCCAACTCAGCGAACACCTCGGCGTCGCTCGCCGCGAGCTCGAGTCCGACGTCGCCGAGACCCTCCGCGAGCCCCGCGAACAGATCGGCGCCGACCGCAGCGAACAGCAGCTGACCCATCTGCGCCTGGATCTCGACGTCGACGTCGAGTCCGTCGATGCCATCGAGCGCCATCGACAGCAACTCACTCGTACTGAGGGCCAGCACGGCGCCGAACGATCTGTCGGCTCGCAGTTCGATCCGAGGTGCGACGAGCACGTCGGCGTGAACGCGGGCCAGGCCCGGAAACGCCGGCATCATCGAGTCGCCATGCACCGTGAGCTCACCCGTCGCGTGCACCCGGGCGTGCAGCCGACCGTCGTGCTCGGCCCGCATGCTGAACTCGACCGCCACGATCGTCATCGCAACCGAGAGGTCGACCGCACCCATCATCGGCAGGCTGAAGTGCTGTCGCAGTTCGGGCGCGACGATGCCCTCGCCGATCCCGCCGACTGCCAGCGCGTTGAGGAACTCCTCGGACACGGCGACCGACAGCGCCCAGTGCGGATCTGCAGTCATGTGATCTGTCTAGCCCATCACTGCGGCGAGGAAGTCGGCGAACTGCGGCGTGAGCGTGCGGGCGAACGTACCCGTGACGTGGTTGGTGTCCGAGTAGATGATGACTCCGCCGGTCTCGAGCGGGCACGAGGTCGGCCCGCACAGCAGGTCGGTGATCGACAACGTCGGCACACCTGCGGCCCGGGCTGTCGACGCGACCGCGTCGCGGAACGGCTGAGCCGCTCTCGTCACCTCGGTGCGCGACCGCGCACAGGACGCGAACTCGCCGGCACGCGCCGCGCATCGAGCGGGATCCGAGGTGAACTGCGGACCATCGACGATCACGCCGAGTCGGATACCGAGGCTCTTCATGCGCTGGGCGAAACGAGCATGGGCGTCGCGCCATGTCTGCAGCCGTGCGGCGGCGTCGATCTCGTGGTCGGCCGAGTCGAGGACCGCGTCGCGGTAGTTCGAGAACTCCGACTCGATGACCGCCTCGGGCCGCAGCTCGGCGATCATCCGATCGGTGGCGGCGCGATAGCGGTTGCACTTCGTGTGCGGACTCATGTCGTTCGGCGGACGTGTTGCCACGCGTACGTCGACCGCCGGGCAGCCACCGAAGAACCGCAGCACCATCCGCACGTGCGCGGCCTTGGCGGCAGCCTCGAGCGGGGGCACCCAGTGCAACGCGTGCGAGTCTCCGATCAACATCACGGTGCGGGTCGACGTCATGTCGCCGTAGACGCAGGCGCGATCTCCCTCGGTCGTGCGGACGTTCGGGCACTTGTTCACATCGAGCTCGTGGAACTCGTTCGCCGCGCTGCGAAGTCGTTGCAACAGACGCGACGACGAAACCTGGTGATCGGCCTCGGCCGCGAGCGCGACCGACGAGCCTCCGCACACCATCAGCAGCACCGCGCCGACGGCGAACGTCGCGCCGACGCGCCGAACGAGCCGGGGATGGAACCGCACGGGCTGCTCGACGAATCGGAAGGTCAGCATCGCCGGGATCAGTGAGCCGAACGAGGCGAGCGCTTTCACCGTGGTCGTGTCGCCGAACTCGACGACGGCGAAAATGATGAGCGGCCAGTGCCACAGGTACCACGAGTACGAGTGGCGTCCGAGCCAGCCCAGCGGCCCCCACGACAGAGCGCGTGACAGCAGGCCCGGTGTCGACGCCCGCCCGACCGCGAGGATCGCGAGCGTCCCGATGACCGGCAACAGCGCGGCCGAGCCCGGATACGGCGTTGCGCCGGTGGTGGTGAGCACCGCCGCTGCCAGGCAACCGACGCCGATCAGACTCAGCACGAGTTGGACCGCTCGTCGCTCGAGGATTGGATGCACCGGTGATGCCACGAGCAGTCCGGCGACGCCGAATTCCCACGCCCGAGTCGGCAGACCGAAGAACGCCCACGGCGTGCCCCTTGCCGTCAGCACGACTGACAATCCGAACGACGCCACACTCAGCATCGACAGCACGGTGATCCGCGCCGCGACGCGAGGCGAACCGATCCGGCGTCCCACCCACGACACGGCGACCAGCAGCAAGGGCCAGACGATGTAGAACTGCTCCTCCACACTCAGCGACCACGTGTGCAGGAAGTAGCTGACCGACGATCCGCCGTGGAAGTAGTCCTGCGACGTGAAGATGAACTTGAAGTTCGACACGTAGAACGACGTGGCGAGCCCGTCCTTGGCGAGGTTGCCCCATTCGAGCGGCGACAACAGCACCACGCCCAGAACGAGTGTCGTCATCGTGACGAGCGCCATCGCCGGCGCCAACCGCCGCACGCGTCGTGCCCAGAACGCCCCGAGTCGCACCGTCTCGTCGCGATCGAGCTCACGGAACAAATTCGTCTGGATCAGATAGCCCGAGATGACGAAGAACACGTCGACACCGACGAACCCCCCGCCGAACCCGGGAATCGCACCGTGGAACGCCACCACCATGACGATCGCGAGTGCCCTCAACCCGTCGATGTCGTGGCGGAAACCCCCCGACCTCACCTCAGCCATGGTGCAGGACCTCGGCGAGGAAGCGGGCGAACTCGGGCGCGAGGCGCCGTGCGTACGTGCCGGTGACGTGGTCCTTGTCGGAGAACACGATGATCTGATCCACCTCGAGCGGACACACCTCGGGCCCGCACAACAGGTCGAGCGCCG
>JAYTFP010000325.1:0-17205 GCA_043734285.1 Acidimicrobiaceae bacterium | reverse complement strand
CCGCCCTCCTGTACGAGTCGGGTCGCCCACGGTTCGGGCACCCAGGCACCGTCGATCGTGCCGGCCTTGAACGCGGTCAGCGTGTCCGCGTTCGCCTGCGGCTTGATCGACACGTCGCCGCCGCCCGACGTGTCGGTCTTCAAACCCTTGCTCTTCAACCACGAACGCAGCGCGACGTCTTGCGTGCCGCCCAACTGCGGCGACGCGAGGGTCGTGCCCTTCAGCCGGTCGACCGACGTGATCGCGGGCTTCACGACGAGCGACGCGCCACCCGAGGTCGAACCGGCGATGATGCGGATGAGACCGCCGTCGGCCTGCGACTTCTGCCAGGCGTTGATCGCCGGATTCGGTCCGACGTAGCCGATGTCGAGCGCACCTGCGAGCATCGCCTCGATCTCCTCGGGACCCGCGTTGAACGACTTGGGTGCGAGCTTGTTGGCGCCGAGTGCGGTCGCGAACAGCCCCTGCTCGACCCCGACGATCGCCGGGGCGTGGGTCACGTTCGGGAAGAAGCCCAGCCGCACGGTGACCGGACCCGTGTTCTTCGACGTGTCGAGTTTCGCCGTGGTCGACGACGACTTCGTGCTGTCGGAGCCGCACGCCGAGACCACCATGCAGGTCGTGGCCAGCAGAGCGGCGGCGAGTCGTGCGAGAGGTCGGATCGGACGGGAGGTCATCTGCGGGGGCTCCTTGTGAGGGTGGAAATCGAATCTCTACTGAGTTGATGGACTATATCGACTTAATGGAATCCATCGCAAATAATGAGAACCCGGTAGGTTCGAGGCATGCACGTGTCCGCTCGCTCCGATTACGCCGTGCGCGCCGCGGTCGAACTGGCCGCGGCCGGAGGCGGGCCACTGACGGCGGAGTGCATCGCCACCGCCCAGCACATCCCACAGAAGTTCCTGACCGCCATCCTCCTCGACCTCAAACGAGCTCGACTCGTCGGCAGTCAGCGCGGCGCCGACGGCGGATACTTCCTTGCCCGACCCGCGGCGGAGGTCTCGATCGCCGACATCATGCGGGCCGTCGAGGGCCAGATCGTGCACGTACGGGGCAACCGGCCCGAAGATCTCGACTACTCCGGCCGAGCCGAGCCGCTGCAGGCCGTCTGGGTCGCCGCGCGCGCCGCGCTGCGATCGGTGCTCGAGACGGTGAGCGTCGCCGACGTCGCGCTCGATCAGGTGCCGGCCAGCGTCGCCGCCCTCGCCGAGGATCCGCAGGCCTGGCACTGAGGCCGCGCACTGGGGCGGCGATTGACGCCACGTCGTCGGACGTGGTGGTCTGTCCGCAGAGGTAGTGGTGTTCGGGGAAGCCGGTCGAAATCCGGCACTGTCCCGCAACCGTGGGCGCCGCGACCGGCCAGGTCGCCCAGCGCAAGTCGGAGTACCGACCCTTACCGCTCCAACATGGACGTGTCGTGGGATGCAGGTCTGGAGCGAGATCGCGCACGGCGGTCCCCGCTTTCGGCCCTTCCCGGGATTCGAGCGAAGGAACCCGCGATGCAACAGCCCTCACGAATCGCAGCCGGGATCGTCGCCGTCGCGATCGTCGTGGTCGCCGCGGTGGTCGGCCCCGGTTCGGACGCGACCGTCGTCCCCGCGACCGGTCCCCTCACCGGTACCCACCTGATCGGTGCCGAGGCGGGGGCCGAGTGGATCGCCGCGCAGTTCAACGCGCAGGGATTCATCCCGAGTCCGATCGACGCGACGCAGGCGAACCCCGGCATCACCCGGCAGGCCGCGCTCACCTTGACCGTCCTCGGTCGTCATCACGCGACTGCGGAGGCCGCGTACGACTGGCTCGCCACGCATCTCGACGTGGCAACTGATGCCGATGGTCACGATCTGCCCGGCGTGCTCGCAGAACTCATCCTCGTGGCGACCGCGCTCCACCATGATGCGACGGCAGTCGGAGGGATCGGCGCCACCCACGATCTCGTCGCTCGCCTCGAGGCGACCCGACGCACCACCGGCTCGGATGCCGGACTCTTCGGCAACCAGAGCCCTCTCTTCGACGGTGCGTACCGCCAGGGCCTCGCGCTGAGAGCGCTCGGCGCGGTCGGCGTCAGCGATGCGCCGGCCGAGGAGTGGCTGCTCGCGCAGCAGTGCGCCGACGGCAGTTGGATGGCCTACCGCCCGGCGACCGACGCGCTGTGTCCGGCCCCGGATCCCGTGGGCTTCACCGGTCCCGACACCATCAGCACCGCCGCGGCAGTCTTGGGCCTGGCGGCGGTGGGGACGACGCCGGCGCACGACCCGTTGCCCGCCTTCGACGCGTTCGAGGCGGCGGGTGGTGGCTGGTCGTACTTCGGTGGACCAGCGCCGAGCGACCCGAACTCGACGGCGCTCGTGATCGATGCCATCGACGCGTCCGGAGCCGATCCCTCTGCCGCCCGCTTCACGCGTGGCAACGTCACCGCGTTCGACGCGCTGCTCGCGTTCCAGCTCGGCTGTGCAGCACCCGCCGACGCCCGCGGCGCGTTCTGGTTCGCCACGAACGACGACGGCACCGTGAGCCCCGATCTCATGGCATCGATCCAAGCGGCCACCGCGCTGGCGATCGGTGGCGCGACCACCGCGGACGCTGTCATCAACGCGATCTGCAGCGACGTCACGACCACGACCAGCACGACGACCACCACCACGAGCGCCGGACCGACGACCACCACCACGACGACCGCCCTCACGACAACGTCAACGACCACCACGACGACAACGCCGACCGAGGTCTTGAGTGTCGAGACCGCGCGCGCGGCGACCCCGGTGCCCGCCGTCGTGCACTACGCGGGCTGATCGATGAGCCGCCCCAGGATCCTTCCGACACTGCTCGTGGGGATCGCGGCGACGTTGCTCCCCTCCCCCGCGACCGGCGCGGAGGCGATCACATGCGGCGCACCCCCCGCCGGCAGCGTCATGGTCGCGATCGTCGTCGACTACGGCGACCTCCCGAACGCGCCGTCGATCTCGGTCGCGTGCGTGGCGATGCACGACGGCGCGAACGGCTACGCCGCGCTCGCAAGCCGCGCCGGGCAACTCAATATGCCGGCGCCGCGCACCGACGCCAGCGCCAACTTCCTTTGCGGGATCGACGGACTGCCAGCGCAGACCTGCGCCGTTTCGGGCGGCGACCCGAATCAGTACTGGTCGTACTGGCACGGCGGGTGTTCTGGCTGGACGTATTCGAACAAGGGCATGCAATACGCCTCGCTGCACCAGGGTGCGGTCGAGGGCTGGCGATTCATCAAGGCCACGTCCGCGGCGAAGCCCCTCGGGTCACAGCCGCGCGCCCCGTCGACGTTCACCGGATGCCCGCCGCCATCGACGACCTCGCCACCCGCGACGTCGACCACCAGCCCGACGGTCAGCCCCGGCGCGGGCTCGAATGCCGGCCAGCACACGACGAGCACATCGAGCGCTCACACGACCACGACCGCCGTTTCGGCGAACGCCACGACCACGTCGCCGGTCGCCGGGGCCGGAGCGTCGCGCGGAGCGTCGACGCCACCGACGGTGCAGGGCATCGTCGCGGAGCGCTCCGACTCGTCAACCACCACCGTCGCGTCATCGCCCGCTCAGGTACTCAACGCCGCGGGGGCGTCGTCTCGCCACGGGCCGACTCCGGCCCCTGCGTCGGGCTCGAGTTCGGGCACGCTCGCGGCAATCGCCGTCGTGCTGATCGTCGGTGCGCTGGCGATCGTCCAGGCCCGCCGCAAGCGACTCCGGCAGTGACCACTACGCGTCCAACCCCCCTGCACCCGGGCGCGTGGTGGGCCTGGGCGTGTGCGATGGCCGCCACCGCGCTGCAGACCACCAATCTCGTCACGCTGGTGTTGGCGGCGTTCGTCGTCACCGCCGTTGTCCTCTCCTGCCGTGTGCCGTCGCCGACGAGTCGATCGTTCGCGATCTTCGTGAAGGTGGGTGTGGCCGTCGTGGTGATCCGCGTCGTGCTGCAGGTGCTGTTCGGGCCGCGCGGCTCGGGGCACGTGATCGTCACCCTGCCGCGACTCGACCTGCCGGCGTGGGCGGCCGGGGTCAGCCTCGGGGGGCCGGTGACCGTCGAGTCGACCGTGGCTGCGGTCAGCCAGGGATTGCGACTCGCGGTCGTGCTCGCGACGTTCGGCGCCGTGAACTCGGTCACGAGCCCGTACCGCCTGCTCCGCCTCGTGCCGACCGTTCTCTACGAAGCCGGCGTCGCCGTCACCATCGCCGTGTCGACGGCGCCACAGGCCGTGATGGCCGCCGGCCGCATTCAGCAGGCGCGTCGACTCCGCGGTCGGCCGACGAGAGGGCTGCGATCGCTGCGCCACCTCGCGGTACCGCTGCTCGAACAGTCACTCGACCGCTCCGTCGAGCTCGCCGCCTCGATGGATGCGCGCGGGTTCGGCCGCCGCGACGCGACGCCGCCGTCGCGTCGACGCACGGCCGGCATCGCACTCGGCAGCGGCCTGATCGCCTCGTGCATCGGCGCGTACGGGCTGCTGGCGCCCGATTCGCCCGACGGTCTCGGCATCCCGATGCTCGCTGTCGGCGCGGCCGCGTTGATCGTGTCGCTCCAGGTCGGCCATGCCACGCGGCACCGCACCCGCCACCGGCCCGACCGGTGGGATGCGCGCGCCTGGATCGTGACCGCGTCAGGCGTCGCGCCGCTCGTGGCCATGACGTGGCTCGGTCGTGTCCATCCCCTTCTCGCCGAGCCCCCGGCACAGCCGCTCGCATTCCCGCCGACGTCCACGGTGCTCGTCGCCGCGCTGGGCCTCGCATTGGCCCCCGCGTTCGTGTGCGCCAGTGCGGAGCGACCATGAGCGACCGACGATGACCGCCGAGCCGATGATCCGCTTCGACCGCGTGACGTTCCACTATCCGGGAGCGGACACGCCCGCGTTGCGCGGCGTCGATGTCGCGATCGACGAGGGCGAACTGGTCGTCGCAGTCGGTCCGACGGGATCGGGAAAGTCGACCCTGCTCCGCGCCGTGTGCGGACTCGTTCCCCATTTCTCCGGCGGGCTTCTCGAGGGGCGCGTCAGCGTCGCCGGGCGCGACACCGAACACTTCCCACCCCGCGAACTCGCCGACACCGTCGGGTTCGTCGGGCAGAACCCCGTCGCGTCGTTCGTCGCCGATCTGGTCGAGGACGAACTCGCCTACACGATGGAGAACCTGGGGCTGCGGCCCGACGTGATGCGCCGCCGCGTTGAGGAAGTCCTCGACCTGCTCGGCATCGTCGACCTGCGCGACCGTCCCGTGCTGAGCCTGTCGAGCGGCCAGCAGCAGCGGGTCGCGATCGGCGCGGTGCTCACCGCGTCGCCGCGGGTGCTCGTCCTCGACGAGCCGACCTCGTCGCTCGACCCCGCGGGCGCGGAAGAAGTCCTCGCCGCGTTGCACCGCCTCGTGCACGACGTTGGTCTGACCGTCGTCATGGCCGAGCACCGACTCGAGCGCGTGATCCATCTCGCCGACCGCGTGCTCACCGTGCTCGACGGTCAGGTGACGATCGACGATCCGGCTTCGGCCATGCGCACCTCACCGGTCGTGCCGCCGATCGTGCGTCTCGGGCGACTCGCCGGATGGTCGCCGTTACCGCTGTCGATCCGCGACGCGCGCCGTGTGGCGGGGCCCCTGCGCGAGCAGCTCGCCGGTATCGAAACACCGGCTCCTCGCGTCGCGGTGAACCCCGTCGCGAGCGACGACACGCCGAGTCCATGGGCGATCGAGGCCCGAGCCGCGACCGTTCGCTACGGCCAGGTGACCGCCCTCGACGGCATCGAGCTGCACGCAGACGCCGGCGAAATCGTCGCGACCATGGGTCGCAACGGGGTCGGCAAGTCGACGCTGCTCGCCACACTCGTCGGTCTCCGCCGCCCCGACCACGGCACCGTGCGCGTGTGCGGCGTCGATCCGTCGGACCTCGACGGGCTCGAGCGGATTCGCCGGGTCGGACTCGTCCCCCACGACCCCGGCTCGCTGCTCTACGCCGACTCGGTCGCCCTCGAGTTCGAGCTCGCCGATGCCGAGGGCAAGCTCGCAGCGGGCACGACCAGCGACGTGGCGTCGAGCCTCGGCATCACACTTCCCGCCGACGCACACCCACGGTCGCTGTCGGAGGGCCAACGGCTACTGCTGGCCCTTGCCGTCGTCATGGCGCACGAGCCCTCGGTGCTGCTGCTCGACGAGCCGACCCGCGGCCTCGACTACGCGGTCAAGGAGCACCTGGCCGCGGTGCTCGTCGACGCGGCCGCACACGGGCAGACGATCGTCATCGCCACCCATGACGTCGAGCTCGCGGCGACGGTCGCACACAGGGTGATCGTGCTCGCCGACGGGGCGATCATCACCGACGGCCCGGCGCGTGAGGTGGTGTGTCACTCGCCGACCTATTCGCCCCAGGTGGCGCGCATCCTCGCTCCCGCCGAGTGGCTCACTGTCGACGAGGTCGCGGCCGCGCTCGAATTGTCCGGTGAGGGACCGGTGGCGCGATGACCGCGGCGTTCGCGCATCGCCGCACACCGGTCATCGCGATGTCGCGGCGCTCGTCCGTCGTGTTCACCGTCGTGTCGCTGATCGGACTCGCCGCGTTCTGCTGGCCGCTGTTGATCCGCCACGGCGCGGCCGGCGACCTCTCGCACTCGGGCGACGCGCCGTGGATCCTCGCCGCGCTGCTCCCCCTCCTCCTCGCGCTCTTCGTCGCCGAGCTGGGTGACGGCTCGCTCGATGCCAAGGCGATCGCGATGTTGGGCGTCCTCGCCGCCGCCGGCGCCGCCATGCGCCTGCCGACCGGTGGCATCGCCGGGTTCGAGATGGTGTTCTTCCTCTTCCTCCCGGCGGGGCGCGTCTTCGGGCGCGCATTCGGGTTCCTCGTCGGCGCCGTCACGCTGTTCGCATCCGCGCTCATCACCGGCGGCATCGGACCCTGGCTGCCCTTCCAGATGCTCGGCGCTGGCTGGGTCGGATTCGGTGCGGGCTGCCTGCCGGCGGGGTTGACCGGGGGCGCCGAGATCGGTGCGCTCGCCGCCTATGGCGCGTTCGCCGGCCTCGTCTACGGCGCGCTGATGAACCTGTGGTTCTGGCCGTTCATCCTCGATTCGACGAACCGCGTTGCGTTCCTGCCCGGCGGGTCGTCGATCGACAACCTCCGCCGGTTCTGGGGCTTCCACCTGACCACTTCGCTCGGATGGGACATTCCCCGAGCTGTGACCACCGCGGTACTCGTCGTCGTGCTCGGACGACCGGTACTCGGCGCGTTGCGACGAGCATCCGCGCGCGCGTCGTTCGGCGCCCCGGTGACCTTCGGCGACGCGACCGGCCGCGATGCGAGACTGACGACGTGAGAGTCGAACAGGTCGCGTTGCCGTTGCTCCGACAGGTCAGTCGACGGCCGCGCCTCGCGCCGCTGCTCGACCGGCTGCTGCAGCCGTTCAATCCGTTCGACCCCACGTTGAGCGCGGATCCGTACCCGATCTACGACCGACTGCGCGAGCGGGGACCGATCGTGCTCCACCGCGGCCTGAACAACTGGGTCATCTCGTCGTTCACGCTCTGCGAGACCGTGCTCCGCTCGGCCGTGTCGGTCGACCGCGGCGATCTCTTCGACGTCGTGCGGCCCTGGTCGAAGCTGAACACCGAGGACCGCGCCACGTTCGCCTCGTCGATGCTGCTCGTCGACCCACCTGACCACACGCGCCTGCGCCGCCTGGTCTCGCGGGCCTTCACGCCTCGGACGATCGAGCGCATCGAGCCGCGCATCGCCGAGATCGCCGCCGACCTGGTCGAGCGGGCTCGCCGCGACGACATCACCGATCTCTTCACGTCGGTGTTCGCACCGCTGCCGATCTACGTGATCGGCGAGCTGCTCGGTATCCCCGAAGACGATTGGCCGCGCCTCAAGGCATGGTCCGACGAGTTCGCCAAGATCATCGACCCCATCGACGCCTTCGAGCCCCGCGAGATGAGCGCCACGATGACCGCGCTGAGGGCAGCGGTCGACGAATGGATCGAGTTGCGCACAGCCCAACCCGGCGAGGATCTCCTGTCGCAATTGATCCAGGCTGAGGACGAAGGTGGTCGGCTCAGCCGCATCGAGCTGCAGGCGATGATCGCGCTGCTCATGGCGGCGGGTCACGAGACGACGAGCGGCCTGCTCGGCAACGCGGTCGTCGCGCTCGCCAATCGACCCGATCTCCGCGACCGACTCGCCGACGATCCCACGGTCGCGGCCGCCGCGGTCGAAGAGTTCCTCCGCTTCGACAGCCCGGTGCAGAACACCGACCGGATCGCCGTCGACGACCTCGAACTCGACGGTCAACGGGTCAAGGCCGGGCAGATGATGTTGCTCTCGCTCGGCGCAGCGAACCGCGATCCGGAGCAGTTCGAGCACGCCGCGACGCTCGACTTCGACCGCGTCGACAACCGGTCGTTGGCGTTCGGACACGGCATCCACCACTGCCTCGGCGCGGCGCTGGCGCGTCAAGAGGCACGCCTCGTACTCCCGATGGTCTGCCGAGAACTCCGCGACCACCGCGTCGATCTCGATCACGTCGTCTGGAAGCGATCGATGACCCTGCGCGGACCGATCGCGCTGCCGATGGTCCGCGCCTCCTCGCTATGAGTGCAACAACGCCTGACGAGCGACCGCGGGGCGATTGGTGATGACACCGTCGACACCCCACCGTCCGAACTCGGCGATGCGGTCGGGATCGTCGATCGTCCACGTGTAGATCCGCAACGCGGCGTCATGGCATCGCTCGAGCAACTCCGGTGTCACGAACTCGTGATACGGGTTGATCGCGGTATGGCCACCGGCCACCGCGAGTTCGACCGCGTCGCCCGCGTCGTTCGCGCTCCACATCAACACCCCCGTCGCCATCGACGCGTCGATCGAGCGAACGGCATCGAGCGTCGGGATCTCGAACGAGCTGATGAGGATCTCGATCGGTGTGGCCATGGCCGCGATCGCGTCGAGGGTGAGGGGCACCACGTGTTGCGACTCGTCGAAACCCGGCTCGTGCGGCGAGTTCTTGATCTCGACGTTCACGCCCATCGGCGAGCACGCGGCGAGCGCCGACCGCAACGAAGGGACCGAGCCGGCGATGTCGACCCGATCGGTCTCGGCGATGATCCGACCGTCGGCGAGCACCGGATCGTGGTGCACGACCAGCTCGCCGTCACGGCTCAGCCGCACGTCGAGCTCGATCCAATCGGCGCCCTGAGCACGCGCTCCAGCGAACGCTTCGAGGGTGTTCTCGGGGAAGTCGAAGGACGCGCCCCTGTGACCGATGACCGCCGTCATGTCAAATCCTCAGAACTTTTGCTTTACACGCCGTTCACAATCGCATTACGGTGAGCTTGTTCCACTTTTCACAAGAGTCCGACCAACGGGCGGACGATCTCGTGAAACTTGGCGCCGCCGTACGTATTTGTCGCTCCTCGTTCACTCTGGAGGAATCGTGGCCTTGACCTCGAGCCGCTCGCTTTCACTTGCCAATGATGATTGGCGCTCCCTGGCAGCCTGCCAGGACACCGATCCCGATCTGTTCTTTCCCGTGGGCACCACCGGCCCCGCGATCGAGCAGATCGAGGCTGCCAAGGCTGTCTGTGACAGCTGCGGCGCCAAGGAGCCTTGCCTCGAGTTCGCGCTCGTGACAAATCAGGACTCCGGCGTCTGGGGCGGCAGCTCCGAAGAAGAGCGCCGCAAGCTGCGCCGCTCGTGGCTGGCCAGCCAGCGCCGCTCTGCCTGAACTGTCTCGGGCCTGCTGTCCTGATGGCCTCGGGCCTGCTTCGCAGCCGCTCGGCAAGTCCTCGGCAACTGAGCCTCACCTGACTCGACCCTCCCCCGCGGGGGGTCGAGTCGCGTCCAGGTCCAGGGGGATGTCGAGCACGACCACAGTGCCGACCCGCGGCGGTGCACCCGATCCCGTCGACAGCTCGATGTGGCCGTTCAGCTCGCTCTGCACGAGGGTGCGCACGATCGACAGCCCGAGGCTTTCCGTCGACGCGGCGTCGAAGTCGGAGGGAAATCCCACACCGTCGTCGACCACGCTGACCCGCAGACGACTGCCGGTGTTGTCGAGACGCACGACGACCGTCGCCCGCTCCTGCAGATCGAGCGAGGACGGATACGCGTGTTCGACCACGTTCTGCAGCAACTCGGTGAGCACCACCGCCAGCGACGTCGCCGTCGTCGATGCCACGACGCCGGCATCGCCCTCGATGACGAAGTGCACCGGTCGATCGGGCGAGACCAGCCCCTCCTCGACCATGCGCAGCAGTGGACGCAACACCTGGACGAACGCCACGTCGTCGCCCGCCTCGCGCGACAACGTCTCGTGGACGAGCGATCGAGCGGATGCGTCGCACCGACTCCTCGATCGCCGCCTTCGCCGACGGCTCGGTCAAGCGGCGGCCGTGGAGACGGAGCAACGAGGAGATCGTCTGCAGGTTGTTCTTCACGCGGTGATGGATCTCGCGGATCGTCGCGTCCTTCGACAGCAGCAACCGGTCACGACTCCGCACATCAGAGATGTCACGCAGCAACACCACGGCGCCCACGGCGCCGTCCGCGCCGGCGAGCAGCGGCATGGCCCGCACGGCGATCGTCGTCGCGCCCGACACGTCGATCTCTTCGACGCCGGGCCGGCCCGCCGAGAGCGCGGTGCGCACCGCGGACGACTCGAACCCGGCGTCGGCGAGTGAACGTCCGCGCATGTTGCCCACCACGCCCGATCGCGTCAGCGCGGATGTGGCGTTGGGTGAGGCGTAGTCGATGATCCCGTCGGCATCGAGCACGATCACGCCGTCACCGACGCGCGGCGAGTTCGCGAGGTGCACGTCCTCCTCGCCGAAGGGGAAGTCGCCGGTGGCGATCATCGCCGCGAACCGGTCGAACACCTGGAGGTAGGTGAGCTCGAGCTCCCCCGGCTGGGCCCGGTAGGTCTGGGCCGACTCGCGGGCGAGCACGGCGACGACCGTGCCCTCGTAACGCACGGGGATGCACATGACCCTGATGCGTCCCTCGAGCCACGCGCTCTCGATGTTGCCCTCGACGACTTCGCCGCCCTCGAACGCCTTCGCGACGAGTGGTCGCTGCTCGGCGGTGCGCACTTCGCCGACGAGGTCGGAGTGGTAGATCGTCTGGCTCGTCGTCGGGCGGATGTGGCTGAGCATGACGAACTCGTCAACGCCGGCCGGCACATAGAGCACCAGGTCGGAGAAGCAGAAGTCGGCGAGCATGTCCCACGACGAGACGAGCCGGCTCAGGTGCGCCCGGGCACCGTCGTCGAGCGTCGGCGACTGGTTCAACGCCACAGGTGGCGACCCATCTGGAGCAGACCCGCCACATCGGCGATGTCCTCGTCGAAGTACGGCACCGTCACGACCGCACCCGGCACCTTCGACAGCTCCATGCGCTGCTCGGCCTCGCGCTGCGCGATGAGTCGGTAGTTGGCGAAGCTCTCGCCGACCTCGCGGAGCACCCGTTCGACCTGGTCGGGTGGCCCGTACGACGAACCGAGCTGGGCGGCGATCGCCGGCGCGTCGTCGGCCATGCGGCGAGCCGCTTTCGCCGCGTCGTTTCGCAGCAGGTACGACGGCACCACCTTGTTCAGGACCAGCGCGCCGACGTGGAGGTGGCGCTCGGCCAGCAGGTTGAGGAAGAACTCCGCCTCGCGCGCCGGGGCCGCCTCGAGTGTCGACACCACGACGAACGTCGTGCCCGCGCTCTCGAGAAGGCGGTTCACTGCCTGTGCACGCTCGACGAATCCCGCGTACATCGACTGGAAGAGGATGAAGAACTCCGCGATGTCCTCGAGGAACTGGCTGCCGAGGATCCGATCGGCGACCGCGTAGAACGGCTTCGACGCCATCGACACGACCCTCGACCGATACGGCGCCGTGAGCCAGCGCAGCAGTTTCGACGAGAAGAAGTCGGCCATGCGGTCGGGTGCGTCGAGGAAGTCCACCGCGTTCCGCGTCGGTGGCGTGTCGACGACGATCAGGTCGTAGTGACCCGAGCAGTGGATCTCGTAGAGCCGCTCCATCGCCACGTAGTCGTGACTCTGGACGAAGCGCGAGGTGATGTTCTGGTAGAGCGGATTCGAGAGGATCGCGTCGCGGGTCGTCGCGTCGGGCGCATGCCGGCGGATCAGATCGTCCCAACTCTGCTTGGTGTCGAGCATCGCCGCCCACAGCTCGCCGCGTGGCGCGACGCCGGCTGACGCGAACGCTGAGTCGGGCACACGGGTCTCGGTGTTGCCGAACTGCTCGAGGCCCAACGCGTTGGCGAGACGCTTCGCCGGGTCGACCGTGAGGACGAGCACCTTGCCGCCGTGCTCCATCGCCGCGAGCGCAGCGATGGCCGCGGCCGTCGTGGTCTTGCCGACGCCGCCCGAGCCGGTCGAGATGATGATCTCCTTCGCAGCCGCGAGCTCTTCGATCGTCGGTGCGTGGTTCGCCTTCGCCATCAGAGGACCTCGTGCCCGAGGTACTCGGCGACCTGGCGGGTCGTTCGCATCGCGTGTGCTCGGGCGAAGACGTACGGCACGTTGATGAGCGGGATCCCCGCGGGAAGTCGGTCGCGCAGGTCGTTGAGGTGCGCCGCGCGGTTGCGGCGCAGGCTCACCGCGAGTTCCGCGGCATTGAGGACCGTGTCGCTCGCCGCGCCGGCGATCGACGCCAACGCGGCGCGACCCTCGGGGCTGTCGAGCCGATCGAACGTGGTGGCCTCGCTGCGCCCGAACAACTCGGGCAGCACACGGTTGGCGATCACCGCGGCGACGTCGATGTCGGTCTCGGCACGAAGGCGGCCGATCAGCTCGAGGCTCTCGTTGACCGGCATCTCCTCGGGAGTGGCGACGACCACGATCCCGGTCGTCGCCGGGTCGGTGAGCAGCTCGAGCATCCACTCGGTCTGTTGGCGCACGACCCCGACGCGCACGAGATCGTTCATCGCGACCGGCGACGCAAGTTGTCCGACCACGTGACCGGTGGCTGACGCGTCGACCACGACGAGATCGAAATTGCGCTCGCGTACCTCGTAGGCGAGCTTGCCGACCGTCAAGATCTCCTTGACCCCCGGCGCCGCGGTCGCCACGAAGTCGAGGGTCTTGGCGAGCGGTCCGAGCCGCATGATCAGCGGCAGCTTCAGCTGGAGCTTGAGGTACTCCTTCAGCGAGTCCTCGGTGTCCATCGCCATCGCGTACAGGTTCGGCGTCACCTCGGTGGGTTCGAAGCGCAGCGCGCCGACGCCGTAGAAGTCCGCGAGATTGCCCTTCGCGTCGACCTCGCAGACCAGTGTGCGGCGACCGTGCTCGGCGGCCAGCAGCGCGAGCGACGAGGCGATGGTCGACTTACCGACGCCGCCCTTCCCGGTGACGAACAGCAGCCGTCGATCGAGGAGGTGTGGGAGGTCCGGCATCGCCGCGGCGAGAGGGCCGTTCGGCCTAGACCGAGAATCCGATGCTGCGCTGCTCGGCGGGACTGCCGATCTCGACGTACGCCACCTTCGAGGACGGAATGGCGATCTCGCGGCCCCGCTTGTCGGTCATCCACAGGACCTTGCTGTCGTCCGCGAGCGCCTCGGCGACGTGGTCCTTGAGCTCGTCGCGGTCGAGCGAGTCCTCGAGTTCGAGCTCGAGCTCACGCATCGAGTAGGTCACACCGATTCGCACGTCCACGTCACATTCCTCCGGGGTGGATCACTTCTCCCACCATCGTAGGGTTCCGGCCCCCGCGCCAAATCCGACTCGTGTTCGGCCCCGAAATGGGTCGTTCGGCACGATCCCGTCGGAGCGGTCGATCCCTATCCTCGACAAGGAACCGGCGATTGATCGAGCGCGCGAGGGATTGGCACACGGATGGCACAGGACTCACTCCCGAAGGTGATCAGGGCGAACTCATGGCGGCTCCTCGTCGTCAGCACGCTCCTGCTCGCGGTGATCACCGGGTTGGGCGTGAGGTTCGGATCGTCGATGCTGAAAAGCGTTCGTGGCCCTGTGCGACTCTCGGCCGTCGAGTTCGTGCGTCGCCTCGACGCGCACCAACTCGACGGCGAACTGGTCGATGTCACGGGCTCCGCAAGTGTCGATTCGGGGCTTCATCACCAGTTCGCGGCCGACGGCTCGCAGAAAACGGTCGACTCGATCAGTTTCTTGACCATCGGCGACCGGCTCGTGCCGGTTCGCACCGCCCAGCCGACGACCGAGACGCACTTCGTGGGGGTCGTCGGGGTACTCGACGCTGATCTCGCGAAGAAGGTCGACGCACGTCTCGCGCAGGAGGCGGCGGGCGGCACGAGGCTGTCGCCTCTCGCGATCGACGCGGCGGTCGACCACGAGCTGCTCGGCAAGGTCGGCGCCGCGCTCCTCGCGCTCGCCTTCGTCGTCTCGGCCGGGATGTGGCTCGTCAACCTCGTGACGCTGCTCGCGCCGCGCACCTCGCGAGCGGCGCGACGTGTCCGGTCGCTCCACGGCCGCGACGCGATTGCCGCCGCCTCCGCCCAGCTCTCGCAAACGCACCTCTGTTACGGCCGCCTGCACATCACGCGGCGGTGGCTCGTCGGCGTGCAGATCAACGACCGCGTCGTCGCCCGGCCGATGCATGATCTCGTGTGGTGTTACCGAAAGGTTCCGCCGTCACGACTGCTCGGCCCGCTCAGCATCGGACGCCGCCACGTCATTGTGATGGTCTGGGCCGACGGCAAGCGCTCGTCGTTCGGACTCGACGACGAAGCCGCGCTCAGCACCGTGACCGCGGCGATCACCAAGTTCGCGCCGTGGGCCGCGTCGGGGTACACCAAGGAACTCCAGACGATGTGGTCGAAGCATCGCGACGAGTTGCTCGAGTCGGTCAAGGCGAGGCGTGCCCGGCTCGAACAGTTCAACATGGTCGCTGAATCGGCGGGTGTCGTGTGGAACGCGCCGCAGGAAGCGCGCACTGCGGTGCCGGACGAAAAGACGAACCTGGCCGAGTTCATCCCGCTCGCATGGGAATCCGCAGCACCGGCCCCCGGGATCGCACAGTCGACCCGGACCCCCTTGCCGACTCCGGCGCCGGCGCTGATCACCATGCCGACCCCGACGCCGGTGCGTCCGACGGAGATCGAGACGCCCGAGACGGCCCCCGAGATCGCGAGCGGCCCGATCCTGATCTTCGAGCCACTCCCGATGGCGGGCGAAGCGCAGTTCTAGGAGCCCGGTAGAGCCTGCGCCCAGAGGCGGCAGGCCCCATCGAGACTGCTAGAGGATCCGCAGTTCGGGATTGAAGCGGCGCGTCGGTGCGAGTTCGACGTCGATGCGCTCGGCGATCGCCGCGAAGGCCTGTGACGCCGCGGCACCGGGGTCGACGACCGTGATCGGCTTGCCGTCGTCGCCACCCTCTCGCAGCGCCGGGACCAGGGGGATCTGACCGAGAAGCGGCACGTCGATCTTGTCGGCGAGGACCTGGCCGCCGCCGGACCCGAAGAGCTCGTAGCGCTGACCGTCGTCGCCGATGAACCAACTCATGTTCTCGATGACGCCCTTCGTCTCGAGGCGGACCTTCTCGGCCATGAACGCGGCGCGCTGCGCGACCGTCTGCGCGGCGGGTTGCGGCGTCGTCACGACGTAGACCTCGGCGCGCGGCAGGAACTGCGCGAGCGAGATCGAGATGTCGCCCGTCCCCGGGGGCAGGTCGACGAGCAGGTAATCGGGCTCGTCCCACCACACGTCGGTGAGGAACTGCTCGAGCGCCTTGTGGAGCATCGGCCCCCGCCAGATGACGGCCTGATCCTCCTCCGCGAAGAAGCCCATCGAAATGACCGAGACGCCGTTCTTCTCGGGCGGCACGATCATCTGGTCGATGAGCACCGGCGCGCGATCGATGCCGATCATGCGCGGGATCGAGAAGCCGTAGACATCCGCGTCGACGATCGCGACGCTGCGCCCCCGCTGCGCGAGCGAGATCGCCAGGTTGGTCGTGACCGTCGACTTGCCGACGCCGCCCTTGCCCGAGGCGATCAGCAGCACGCGGGTCTTGCTCGACGGGTCGGCGAACGGGATCGTGCGACCTTCGGCATGACCGTGCGCCGGCTGGCTGCCCGCGGTGGCCGCGGGATCGCCCTGCAGCATCTGCCGGACCGCCGCGCGCTCGTCGTCGGTCATGGTTCCGAACGTGAGATCGACGCTCGGCGCGCCCGCCGTGGTCAGCGCACCGCGCACGCGTTGGTCGATCTCGTTGCGCAACGGACATCCGGCGATCGTCAGCACGATCGTGAGCGAGACCGCGTCGCCGGGGGCGACCACCACGTCGCGGACCATCCCGAGATCGACGATCGAGCGGTGCAGTTCGGGGTCCTGGACAGGTCGTAGCGCGTCGATGACCGCAGATTCGGTGAGCGCCATGGGGATGGAGGCTACTGCCGCCCCTCGCCGGGCAGCGACCC
The DNA here is from genome assembly GCA_043734285.1 of Acidimicrobiaceae bacterium. Classification (GTDB taxonomy): domain Bacteria; phylum Actinomycetota; class Acidimicrobiia; order Acidimicrobiales; family Microtrichaceae; genus JAYTFP01. The sequence continues at coordinate 795 of JAYTFP010000325.1, read as the reverse complement.
CGCGCCGACCGGCAGCCGTACACTGGAGCGGTGACCACCACCGCCACGCCTCCCGAGGGGCCGACGCGTATGAATGCGACCGACTTCGCGTCGACGGTCACGGCGATCGCTTCGGCATTCGGCGATCCGACACGGCGCGCCATCTATCTGACAGCGCGTGACCAGGCTGACGGCGTGACCGCGTCGGAGGTCGCGGAGAAGTTCGAGCTGCACGCGAACGTCGCCCGCCACCACCTCGACAAGCTGGCTGCCGGCGGTTACCTCGAGATCGCCACGTCGCGGTCGTCGTCCGGCGCCGGTCGGCCGTCGAAGCGCTACCGCGTCATCGGCGACACCATGCCGTTCGAGATCCCGGTGCGACACGATGACATCCTCATCACATTGCTCGGCAAGGCCCTGGCCGAGCTCGGTACCGAGCGGGCCACCGAACTCGCCGAAGAAGTGGGCGTCGCCTACGGCCGAGCGATGGCCGAGGGGATGGGCGACGCGGTCAGTGGCCAGCGATCGGTGCGATCCGCCCTCCACGCCGTCGCCGACGCACTGTCGGCCCACGGCTTCGCCGCACACGCCGAGCAGCACGAGGGCAAGCTGCGCATCGTCAGCGAGAACTGCCCCTTCGGCGAGGCGGTCATCGAGCACCCTGTGATCTGCGCGGTCGACCGCGGCATGGTCGCCGGCATGCTGGGCTCGCTCGCCGGCGAGACTCCGGTCGACCTCCAGTCGTCGAAGCCGATGGGTGACGAACGTTGCGTCACCGCCATCGACCGCTGAACCCGTTGACGTGACCCGCGCCTA
>JAYTFP010000324.1:0-2365 GCA_043734285.1 Acidimicrobiaceae bacterium | reverse complement strand
GCCATCGTGATGTGTGCGACCAATCGCAATGGACACTGCGACTGCACGACGACGTTGGCATTGTTGCCGTCGTTCGACAGCAGTGCATTGGTGAAGGGGATGACGATCTCGTCGAGTGTCGTCGCGAGGTTGGTGTAGCGGACCGATCCGATGGTGTCGTCGCCCGCGTTCAGATCGTTCAGGAACGGCGATCCGATCGACATCTGCTGGCACGCGACCGAGCCGAGACACGACCCCAGCCCCAGCAGCAGCGACGCGGCGTTGGCTTCGACCGTCCCGTAGTGCGGCGCGGCGAGTGAGACCAGCGAGTCGACCTTCGTGTCACCGCCGAGGTACTTGATGAAATACCTGGCCACGAGTCCGCCCTGCGAGTGGCCGATCAGATCGACGTGACTGGCACCCGTCGACGCGAGCACCGAGTCGACGTACGACGCGAGAGACCCGGCCGTGTCGCGGATGTCGGTGAGCCCCAGGTTCTGCAACCCGAAGATGAACGTCTGGTACCCGTCCGCCCACAGGCGACTGGCCATCGCGGCGTAGGCGAGATCGGCGATCGGGCCCGACACATAGGTGCCGGCGACGATGACGACGGGCAACTTCGGCACCGACGATGGCCCGACCGGTGGCACACAACCCACGCTCGCGATCAACACGACGATCGCGAACCACCATGACCTACGGATCGATCGCATCAGGCCCCCCTGATCATCGGCGCTTGCCGAAGGGTACTGTGCGACCTCGGGGGGTACGCATGACCATCACTTCACCGAAGATCCGTCGACGCGCCGCCACCTGCGTCGTCGTCGCGACCACCTTGCTCACGGCCTGCGCGCCGGCACCGCCGACCAAGCCGACGCACGTCAGCGGCGGCGTCGATCCGAACGACGCTCCACAGGCAGGCGTCGCGGCGTACGCGGCCGAGGGCCCCTTCGCCGTGGGCGTGACGACGGTCGAGATCGAGCCAGGCCGCAAGATGGAGGTCTGGTTCCCGGCCGACTCGTCGTCGACCGCCGGCCACTCGCCCGAGAGCTACCACATCCGAGATTTCGTCTCGCCCGCGCTGAGCACGCTGATCTCACCGACGGTCGATCCCGTCTTCGACACCTCCGCGTACCGCGACATCGCTCCCGCCGCCGGGCCGGCCCGTCCGATGGTGCTGTTCAGTCACGGATTCCTCGGCTTCCGCCTTCAGTCGACGAAGTTGACGACGCATCTCGCGTCGTGGGGATTCGTCGTGATGTCGCCCGACTACTTCGAGCGCGGGCTGCAGTCGATCCTCGGCGAGGGCCTGCCGCCGAGTCGATCTGCCGACGAGGTCACACAACTCGCCGTCGACGCTGCGATCGCGCTCGACACGTCGGGTCCGCTCGCGTCACACATCGACACGACCCGCCTCTTCCCGATCGGCCACTCGGCCGGCGGCTCGCAAGCCACGTCCCTCGCGGGCACGCGCACCGACGTGCAGTCGTGGATCTCGATGGCGAGCGGCATCAACGTCACGCCGTGGTTGTTCAACCCGAACCCGAAGGTGCCGGCCGCGCTCGACGACCCGACCAAGTCGGTCATGTGGCTCGTCGGCGAGAACGACCACGTCGCCCAGGTGCCGGGGGTGCTCGACGCGTACGACTACTCGGCCGGCGAGCGGAAGCTCGTCGTCCTCCCCGGCACCGGGCACAACAACGCGTTCTCGGATCTGTGCGAGGTCGGCCGCGACCAGGGTGGTCTGATCGGGCTCGCACAGAGCGGCGGCCTCTCGCTGCCCGACTTCGTCGTCAACCTCGCCCGCGACGGTTGCGTCTCGCCGCCCAACTTCTCGGGCGAACAGGTCTGGCCCGTCGTCGACCACTTCGTCACGGCCGAACTGCGATACCGCAGCGGGCTCGATCCCGTGCCGGTCGGTCTCGGTGATCAGGTCGTCGACGAGTTCGGACCCGTCGTGCCGACGTACCACCACGACCAATAGCACCCGCGCCACTGCCGACGAGGCGCACGCCCCATCACGGAATCGTGACCCGCATGTAGGTGCCGGCGGCGGTGATCTCGTCGGCGGTCATCGTGACCGGCGGGTGACCATCGACGGTGAGCGAGTACGACGCACCGGGAAGCACCGATGTGAGATTGATACGGACGAGGCACATGTACCCCGTGGGGGCCGACGTCGAGGCGATGGTCCGACCGGTGTAGATCGTGCCCACCACGAGCGTCGCGCCGCTCGCATCGGTGAGTGTGGCGTGCGCCCCGTTGAGCTCGGGATGTGCGCTCGTCGCCGACGAACACTGGACGTCGTTCGCGCCCCATGGGCCGCCGATCGCGATCTCACCGCGCACGCGCACCAACGTCGGAGTGGTGTTGCGCGGCGGCCGCG
>JAYTFP010000323.1:0-7790 GCA_043734285.1 Acidimicrobiaceae bacterium | reverse complement strand
AACAGGCCGACTCGCTGTGACCAGCAAATCCAATGAATATGGGCCTTCCTGACCCTTGGTGAGGCATCGGGACACCTCTTTGTGGAGCTGGAGGGAATCGAACCCTCGTCCGCTAGGCGGTGACCTGACGTGATACGACCATCCCCGGATTACGGCTCTACGGCTGCCGTTCCGCCGGGTCGGTTGAGCCGAGGCTCACCGCCGAGTCTTTCCTCGATGCCAGTGGTCTTTCCCACCGTCAGCGGTCTCTCCCTGCCGTCCACCACTGCTTCTGTTGCCGGGCTGCAGTGGTCAGGCCCCGTGCGCCATTACTGGTCACTGTGACTCTCATACCGACTGAAAAATCAGGCGGCGAGAGCGAACTCGCTGTTGGCGGTTCTTTTGTTGCCCCGTTTTACGAGTCTGAGCAACTCGGGTCGCACGCGCGGCTTCCGGATCCCAACGTCGAAACCAGTCAGCCCCGAATGGGTGATCTGTTGCATTTACGTGGTTCAGAGTAGCGGCTGGTCTGCCGCATGGCTCCCGGTTTGGTCGAACCAGTCGAAAGCCCACTGGGCTGCGGCCGGATCCGATCGCCAGTCGGTGTGACTCACACAGCGTGGCGTCACGATGTTCGCGACGGCCCCCTCGAGCGCGACCGAGGTGTACGGCACGATCGTCAGGTCGCACCACGAGACCATCGTCACGTACTGCGTGTCACCCCACGTCTCGTCGCCCGCGTTGACCGCCTGGAGGAACGCGGAGTCGGGGTTCATGTCGCAGGCGGAGCGGGTCCAGAACGCGATCCCGCAGAAGTCGCCCCAGATCGAACCGTGGTTCGCCCCCGCGACCGAGTCGAACTTGTCGACCCGCCCCGCGCAACCGGCGAATCGGATGCACGAGCGGGCGATCGCGGAGCCAAGTGAGTGCGCCACGATGTCGACCTTGGTCGCTCCGGTGCGACGAAGGATGTCCTGGACGAACGCGCCGAAGTCGAGGACCGCGAACTGATCCTGGCGACACGTGTCGTACTGGAAGAAGCCGATCTCATCGGGCCGGTAGCCGCGGCGGGCGGCCTCGTCGGTCCACTCCTTCCACACGCTCGGGCTCTCGGACCCGCACTGCAGTTGGAACCCGTGGATGAACACGACCGGATGTCGGGGCTCGCCGACGCCGGCCGTCGACGCGGACTTCGGCGGGGGCGGCGGGGGAGCGACGGAGCACGCGACGAGCGTCGTCACCAACGCGCCGACGAGCACGAGCTGCTTCCAACCCCCCGGTCGCATCAGCACAGCATGGCAAAGCCCGCCCACTGAGTCGAGATCAGCGCTCCGTCGAGATCAGTCGCCTTCCTTGAGGGAGCGTCCGAGTGAGCGGCGGGCCTCGAGGTCGGCCTCGCGCTTGGCGATGTCCTGGCGCTGGTCGCCCTTCGTCTTGCCCTTGCCCATGGCGATCTCGACTTTCGCCTTGCCGTCCTTGAAGTAGATCCGCGTCGGCACCAGCGAGAGCCGATCGGTCTGCATCTTGCGCCGGATCCGATCGATTTCACGACGGTTCAGCAGCAGCTTTCGCACCCGCATCGGGTCGTGGCCGGAGTGCGTCTGACTGTGCGAATACGGGGCGATGTGCAGGTTGTGCAGGAACACCTCGTTGCCCGAGATCTGTGCGAACGCGTCGACGATCTGCACCTTCGACTCACGCAGCGACTTGACCTCGCTGCCGCGCAGGACGATCCCGCACTCGAAGGCGTCGCCGAGCGTGTAGTTGTGCCGCGCCGCTCGATTCGTCGCGACGTTCGTGATTCCCGACTCGGCCATGGCGGGGCAACTCTACCGATGCATCCCGGCGGGCCTATCCTCGACGCCGATGCTGCGCCTCGGCCACGACGCCCACCTCGCGATGATCGCTCATGCCTACGATGGGTTGCCCGACGAGGCATGCGGGCTGCTGGTCGGCAGTCTCGCCGATGACTCCGCGCCGACCTTCGAGCCCTGCCGTAACGCCGCTGCATCGTCTCGCATCTACACGATCGACCCGCGTGACCACCTCCGCATCGACCGCGCCGCCGAGGCGGCGGGCATGGAGATCGTCGGCGTCATGCACTCGCACACGCACACCGAGGGCTACCCGTCGCCGACCGATGTCGAGCAGGCGCCCGTGCCCGAATGGCACTACGTGATCGTGTCGCTACGCGACGAGCAGCCCATGCTGCGCTCGTTCCGGATCGTCGACGGCGAAATCACAGAAGAGCCCGTAGTGGTCGGCGGCGGCTGAAACTCCCTACGATCACTCGATGGCAGTGTTCAATTCGGTGCTCGACATGATCGGCAACACGCCGTTGGTCGACGTCAGCCAGCTGAGTCCCAACCCGGCAGTGCGGATCCTCGGCAAGATGGAGGGCCAGAACCCCGGCGGCTCGGTGAAGGACCGCATCGCGCTGTACATGATCAACGAGGCCGAGCGGGCCGGCACGCTCGTGCCCGGATCGATCATCATCGAACCCTCGTCGGGCAACACCGGGATCGCGCTGGCGATGATCTCGCGGATCCGCGGCTACCAGCTCAAGATCGTGCTCCCCGAGTCGGTGTCGATCGAGCGACGTCAGATGCTCGAGGTGTTCGGCGCCGAGATCATCTCGTCGCCCGGCGGCGAGGGGTCGAACGGCGCAGTGCGCCGCGCACAGGCACTCGCGGCCGAGCATCCCGAATGGGTGTTCCTCTACCAGTACGGCAACGAGGCGAATCCTCGCGCTCACTACGAGACGACCGGACCCGAGATCTGGGCCGACTGCCCCGAGATCACCCATTTCGTCGCCGGGCTCGGCACGTCCGGCACGCTGCTCGGCGTCGGCACCTACCTGAAGGAACGCAATCCCGACGTGAAGATCTTCGCCGTCGAGCCGCCTTCGGGCGAGCGCGTCGAAGGTCTGCGGTCGCTCGACGACGGTTACATCCCGCCGGTGTTCGAGAAGTGGGGCGGCTACGAACTGCTCGACGGCAAGTCGATCGTGCGTCCCCGCGAGTCGCTCGAGTACACGCGCAAGCTCGCCGGACTCGGCATGTTCGCCGGCATCTCTGCGGGCGCTGCGTGTGCCGGCGCGTGCAAACAGGCCGCGAAGATCGAGTCGGGCACGATCGTCTTCATCGTCTGCGACTACGGATGGAAGTACCTGTCGACCGGCGCCTGGACCGCGGATCTCGACGAGGCGACCGCGAACGCCGAGGCCATCATCTACTTCTAGAGTTCCAGTCGAACGGGGGGCACGCGAGATGGCAGACGAGACCGTGGATCCGGCCAACGGGGTCGACGCGATCCTGGCGATGTACGAAGAGTTCTGCGCCGACGACGTCGCCCACACCGTCGAGCTCGATGCCGACGCGCTGTTCACGTGGGACTACGAACGGTCGCGCCCGGCGCTCTCGAAGCTCTATGAGAAGGCCAAGACGTCGCAGTGGAACGGCTCGACCGACCTGCCGTGGGACACCGATGTCGACCAGGAGAAAGTCGCCGCGGAATTCCGCTCGGGCAATATCGCACGGTTCCGCGAACTCCAACAGATCCCCGGTTCGCCGTTCAAGAACTTCGACGACGCGACCTGGCTGAAGGTCGGCATCGAGATGCAGAACTGGCAACTGAGCCAGTTCCTCCACGGCGAGCAGGGCGCGCTGATGTGCACCGGTCTCATCACCGCGACCACGCCGTGGATCGATGCGAAGTACTACGCCGCGACGCAGGTCGTCGACGAGGCGCGTCACGTCGAGGTGTTCGCCCGCTACCTCGACGAGAAGCTGAACGGCACGTATCCGATGAACCCGAACCTCGGTTCGCTCATCGACGACGCGATCCGCAACGAGCACTGGGACGTCACCTACCTCGGCATGCAGATCATGATCGAGGGGCTCGCCCTCGCCGCGTTCGGCGCCATGCACATGATGACACCCGAGCCGTTGCTGAAGCAGTTGCTGCGCTACGTGATGAGCGACGAGGCGCGGCACGTCGCATTCGGTGTGCTGTCGCTGCAGGAGTACTACCAACAGCTGTCGGCCGACGAGATCCGCTACCGCCAGGAGTTCGCCTACGACGCGGCGCGGCGACTGCGCAACCGATTCTTCATGATCGAGGTCTGGGATCGGATGGGCGTCGATCGGCGCCGTGTCCTCGAGACGATGATCGACAACCCACCGCCGGCGCAGGCCGACTTCCAGTACATGCTGTTCTCGAAGATCGTGCCGAACTGCAAGAAGCTCGGCATCCTCGACGCGGGCGACGGCTGGCTGCGGCACCGCTTCGAAGAGCTGGGCATCCTCCAGTTCGAGAACTGGACCGACACGGCTGACGAGTACGACCAGTTCGCGCTCGAGGCACTGCAGCCCGGCGGGGCTGCCGCTGCGACACTCAGTTGACCTGGCGGTCGCGGCCTTCCCAGTAGGGCGCGCGCAGCTTGAACTTCTGGAGCTTGCCGGTCGCCGTGCGCGCCAACTCGTCGCGGAACTCGACGATCTTCGGGCACTTGTAATGGGCGAGCCGCTCGCGGCAATGGGCGATCAGATCGGCCTCGGTGACGGTCGCACCGGTCGCGACCACGACGAGCGCCATCACCGTCTCGCCCCACTTGTCGGACGGCACGCCGATGACCGCGACCTCGGCGACGTCGGGATGTGAGAAGACTGCGTCCTCGACCTCGATCGAGCTGATGTTCTCGCCCCCCGAGATGATCACGTCCTTCTTGCGGTCCGAGATCGTCAGGTAGCACTCGTCGTCGAGGTCGCCGCCGTCGCCGGTGTGGAACCAGCCGTCGACGATCGCGTCGGCCGTTGCCTCGGGTTGCGCCCAGTAGCCCTCGAGCACGTGGTTGCACCTCGCCAAGACCTCGCCCTGACCGTCGATGCGCAACGACACGCCCAATGCGGGCGCACCCGCGCGCACGAGCTTCGCCGCCCGATCGCTTGCGCTCAGGTCGTCCCATTCGGCGCGGGAGCGGTTCATCGTCAGCAGCGGCGCTGTCTCGGTGAGGCCGTAGATCTGGATGAACTCCCAGCCCAATTCGGCTTCGATCCGCTCGATCGTGCGGGTCGGCGGTGGGGCGCCCGCGACCACCATCCGAACCCGCGCTGAGGAGTGGCCACCATCAGCCGCATCGAGCACCATCGTCGCGACCGCGGGTGCGCCGCACAGCAAGGTGACGCCATGGCGATCGATGCGTCGCAGGATCTCGGCACCGTCGACCTTGCGCAGCACCACATGGGTCACGCCCATCGCCGTCGCGCCGTACACCTGGCCCCAGCCGTTGCAATGGAACATCGGCAGCGTATGCAGGTAGACGTCGCGGTCGTTGACGCCGCACTGCCACCCGAACACTGTGGCGTTCAGCCACAGATTGCGGTGCGTCAGCTCGACTCCCTTGGGCCGCGCCGTCGTGCCCGACGTGTAGTTGATCGTCGCGGTCGCATCCTCCTCGGGCACCCACGCCTCGGGCTCGACACCGAAACGGAACATGATCGCGTCGGACTCTTCGCCGATCACGAACCGGTGCGCGCACTCGACGCCGGCGAGATCGTCGGCCAGCTCGGGGTCGATCAGCAGCACCGTCGCGCCGCTGTGCTCGACGATGTAGCTGATCTCGGTCGCGCTCAGCCGGAAGTTGATCGGCACCAGCACGCGACCCCAGGCGGACACTCCGAAGAAGGCGAGGTACAGCCGGGCCGCGTTCTGACTGACGATCGCGACGCGTTCGCCCTGAGCGATGCCCAGCGCGTCGAGCCCCGCCGCCATGGACGCCGCGTACTCGCCGACCTGGCGGTAGGTCAGCGAGCCGAGCGATGGCGCGACCTGGTCGGGCTCGTCGATCACGCCGATGCGATCGGGATAGACCGTCACCGCTCGCTCGAGAAAATCGCGGACCGTCAACTCGACCTTCATATGTGTCCCTTTCGGCGCGTCAGCTCGACCGGCAGGTGCCGCATCGACGTGTGCTTGTTCGATCGTCCCCATTCGATGGGCCCTGCAAGCGCGACCTGCTCGACGCGATCGAGCAGCACGTCGAACACGACCGTGATCTCGCGGCGGGCCAGAGCCGCGCCGAGGCAGTGGTGGATCCCGTGGCCGAACGCGAGGTGCGGATTGGGTGAGCGGCCGACATCGAAGCGGAACGGGTCGTCGAACACCGTCCGCCGGTTGTAGGCGGTCGCGCTCGTCCAGCGCAGGATCTCTTCGACCGCGGTCGGCAGCAGCGACCGGTCGGCGCGGAGGCGCTGCCATTCGTCGGGATGCTCGATCAGTGCGAGCAGGCCGGCAGCGATCGAGTTGCGTGTCGTCTCCGAGCCGGCGGTGAACAGCAGGCTGAAGAACGCCTGCTCCTCCTGGGCGCGCAGCCCGAGCCCAGCGGTGATCAGCTCGTTGTTGATGTCGGTGAGGCTCCGGTCGCCGTAGTCGAGGATCGTCGAGGTCCACTCGACCAGCTGATGGCGGTCGGCCTGCGGTACGCCCATCAACTCGGCGATCGTCTGCAAGGGCAGCTCGGCGGCCACGTCGACGAGGAAGTCGACGTGGCCCTCCTCGACCGCGGCGTTGACGAGACGGGCGGCGCGATCGCGTGGCCACACGTCGAGCATCTCGATCGCTCGCGGCGTGAACGACCGATTGACCAGCCCGCGGATCCGCTCATGCACGGGCGGGTCGCTCATGTTCAGCATCACGCCGGTCACGAGTCCTGGTGGCATGTCGATCAGCGTCGTCCCGCCACCGACGCGACCCGGCCGGTCTCCGACGAGAACGTCGCGGGGATCATGCAGGAGGGCCATCACGTCGGCATGGGTGGTGATCACCCAGAAGCCCTCGCCCTCGGGGGTGTTCGGGGTCGGCGAATGCCACCAGATCGGGGCGCTCGACCGCAGTTCGGTGAACACATCGTGCGGAAAGCCGTCGGCGAACAGGTCGAGATCGCACAGGTCGAGGGTGTCGAGTTCGATCGGGTCGGGATGCCTCACCATGCGTCGGGGAGGCTAGCGTCGACCCTCGTGGAACCCCATCAGGTCATGCTCGATGACCCTCCTGCGGTCGCGGCCCGCCTCGGTACCCACTGCCTGCTCGACCTGTTCGGTGTCGACGACGCGATGCTGAACGACCCAGAGCTGTTGATCAGCTTGCTGTGTCGAGCCGCCGGCGTCGCCGGCGCCACCGTCCTCAGCTCGCACTCGCACCGGTTCGAACCCCACGGGGTCTCGGCCTTGTGCGTACTGGCCGAGTCGCACATCTCGATCCACACCTGGCCCGAACTCGGCACCGCGTCGGTCGACGTCTACACCTGCGGATCGAAGTGCGCTCCACGCCTCGCCTGCGACGCGATCGTCGAGGCGATGCGTCCCCATCACCACGACCTGGTCGTCGTGGCGAGAGGTCAGATGTCGCGCACCACGCGAGGGTTCACGGGCTGACGATGGAGTCAGCCGACATCTGGATGCGCGAGATGATCACGCCTCACGACGTGTATCTGCACGGCGCCGATCGCGTGCTGCTCCACGCGACCACGCCGTACCAGACGATCTGCATCTCCGAGTCGTCGGTCTACGGCCGCAAGTTGTTCCTCGACGGCATCGTGCAGTCGTCCGAGGGCGACGAGTTCGTCTACCACGAAGCCCTCGTACAGCCCGCGGCGCTGGCGGTGGGCGCTCCCCGAGACGTGCTGGTCATGGGCGGGGGAGAGGGAGCGACGATCCGCGAGGTGTTGCGCTGGGACACCGTCGAGCACGTCACGATGGTCGACATCGATGCCGAGGTGATCGCGGCGTGCCGCGAGCTGCTCCCGAATCACC
>JAYTFP010000322.1:0-3488 GCA_043734285.1 Acidimicrobiaceae bacterium | reverse complement strand
CATCTGCCGCGACGAGCTCACCATGCAGTTCGCCGATCAGATCGAGGCCGACTGGGGTTTCCCATTCACGCTCGCGGGCCTGGGCGGCGTGCCCGCGCTGGGACGCACGGGATGGCGCGCCGCGCTGAGCCACGTCCCCGACCACGGCGGCCGCGGCTGCGTGCTCGTGCTCGGGTTCCCGCACATCGGCATCGAGACGGACGGCACCATCGGCGTGACGCGGCGTCGCAATCAGTCGGTCGCGACACCGACCTGCGGAGCGCTCGCGGCGATCATGGGCATGACGGCGTCGGACACGCTGCCGACCGATGTCGACGTCGACGACTACGAGGCGACGAGACTCGCCCTCCGGCTGGTCGATCCCACGAACCCCCCGACGTCGCTCGTTGAGCTGACGACGCACGCCCTCGCCGCGCTCGAATCCGATCTGTGGAAGGCGCTCGACGAGTTCGAGGTCTGGCGCGAACACGACGTCGCGGTGTGGTGCGGTGTGCAGGTGCACGGACACGGCCACGACGACTGGGTGTGGCCACGCGACGCCTGGTACACCGGCGCCGACGGCACCCGCCAGCGCTTCTAGGGAGCGAGGCGCTGGGTGACCCAGCCACCGGACCCGCCAGCCGCGCTGGGAGCCCTGGACTCGGCGAGGCGGTAGGCGATCCGGTCGTGGAGGCGATTCGGCCGGCCTTGCCAGAACTCGAACGCGTGCGGCACGAGCCGGAACCCACCCCAGAAGGGCGGACGGTCGACGATCTCGCGACCCTCGAACTGTTGCGTGACATCGGCGACGAGCGCCTCCAACTCGGCCCGGTCCGCGATGGGGCTGCTCTGTGGCGACGCCCATGCGCCGAGCTGGCTCGGCCGCGGCCGAGTCGCGAAATAGTCGTCGGCCTCGTCGTCGTCGACCAGCTCGACCGATCCCTCGACCCGTACCTGCCGCAGCAGGTCGAGCCACAGCAGTTGTGCCGCGGCGCGTGGCTCGGCCGACAACTCGTGTGCCTTCGCCGACTCGAGATTGGTGAAGAACACCAGACCGCGGTCGTCGAACCGTCGCAGCAACACGCTGCGCGAGCGCGGTTGTCCCGTGGCGTCGACCGTCGAGAGGGTGAGCGCGGTCGGCTCTCTGACGTCGGCGGCCTCGGCGTCGTCGAGCCAGCGACGGAGCTGCACGAACGGGTCGGGTGAGATCGACGAGTCGGAAAGTTCGCCCGTCTCGTAGCTCGTGCGCGAGCCCTCGAAGGCCGGGTCGACGCCGGACATGCTCAGACGATCCGATCCATCCCGCGCATGTAGGGACGCAGGAGTTCGGGCACGAGCACCGAGCCGTCGGGCTGGCGGTAGGTCTCGACCAGACCCGCCCAGACGCGTGGCACCGCCAAAGCGGATCCGTTGAGCGTGTGACAGATCTCGGTGCCCTTGCCGGTCGACGGGCGGTACCGGACGTTGGCGCGTCGCGCCTGGTAGTCGCCGAACCACGACACCGACGAGACCTCGAGCCACCGAGCGACACCGGGGGCATACACCTCGATGTCGAACGTGCGACGCGACGAGTTGCCGAGGTCGCCCGAGCACAGGTCGAGGACGCGGTAGGCCAGCCCGAGGTCGCGGATCAATCCCTCGGCCCGCGCCATGATCTCGGCGTGCAGATCGGGGGTCTGCTCGGGCGTGGAGTAGGCCATCAGCTCGACCTTGTCGAACTCGTGCACCCGCAACAGTCCCCGCGTGTCCTTGCCCGCCGAGCCGGCCTCGCGGCGAAAGCACGACGTGTGGGCCATCAACCTCATCGGCAGCGCAGCCTCGTCGAGGACCTCGTCGCGCGCGAGTGACGTGAGCGGCACCTCGGCGGTGGGGATCGCCCACAGGTCGTCGCGTTCGAGCTGATAGGCGTCGTCGATGAACTTGGGCAGGTGACCCGTCGCCATCATGGTCGTCGTGCGCACCAGCGTCGGAGGTCGCACCTCTTCGTACAGGTCGGCGTTGCGGTCGAGCGCGAGCTGGCAGAGCGCCCGCACCAGCGCGGCGCCGGCCTTGCGGTACATCACGAACATTGAACCCGACATCTTCACGCCGCGTTCGACGTCGAGGATCCCGAGCTGCTCGCCGATGTCCCAGTGGGGCACCCGCTGATGCTCGGCGTAGCTCGACTCGTCGAAGCCCTCGACCCGCACGACGACGTTGTCGGCCTCGCCCGCGCCGGTCGGACAGTCGTCGGACGGGAGGTTCGGCAGGACCAGCAGCAGGTCTCGCAACGCCTCGGCGACGCCGTCGGCCGTCGCGTCGAGCGCCTTCTCCTGCTCTCCGAGCAGCTTGCTCTCGGCCTGCAGTTCGGTGGCCGCGTCCTGCTCTCCCGAACGGAACAACTGGCCGACCTCGTTCGAGATCGTGCGGATCCGGGCACGGATCTCGTCGCGCTCGGTGTTGATCCGACGCACGTCGGCATCGAGCGCAACCACCCGATCGACCGAGTCGAGCGACTCGCCACGACGGCTCATCGCCGCACGGACGCGATCGAGGTCGTTGCGAAACAGACGCACATCCAGCATGGCCAGCACCGTAGCGGTACGGCGCCGGAGCGCCGAACCTCTTTGGCAGACGGTGACGGCTACGACGCGAGCGAGGCGATGCGCTCGGCGCTGAGGCAGCTCGGCAACGAGCTGGTGATCAACGTGTCGTCGAACGAGGGCGACTTCAGGATCGTCGGGATCTTGTCGTCGGTCATGCCGGCGACCATGCCATCGGCGACGCAGGTCGCTTCGGTCGCGGTCAGGCCACCAGCCTCGAACGCGTCGGTCGCCAGCTCGGCGAACACGCTGCGAACCAAGGTTGGCGACACGCCTTTGAAGTCGGGCGCGGCCGCGCGCTTGGCCACCGCAGCCTGGCGTTCCGGCGAGACACACGTGCTGATCACCGCAGCGTTCAGCCCTTGGAACCCATTGACGAGCTGCTGCATCGTCCAGCCCGAGAACGCCGCCCCCGCCGTCGCCGCGACCTTCGCGCTGATGCACTCCGCGTCGGCGGCCTCGAAACCGAACGTCTGCAGCTCCATCGCGACGAAGCGCTTGTTGAACTCGGCGCCGAGCTTCAGGCGGTCCTTGTCGACCGCTTTGAGGCGGGCGACCAGCCGTGCGGTCGCGTCCTTGGGCTCGGAGCTGGGTGCCGCCCCGTTCACTGGCGGCGGATCGATCTTCACGGTCGGCGGAGAGGTCGTCGTGGTGATCGCTCCCCCCGGATTCGGTGCCGCGGTCGGTGTGTCGTCGCTGCAACCGGCGACGAGGGCCGGCACGACCGCAGCGAGCAGGAGGAGTGCGAGCGACCGCGACGTTCGGGAGGACATCGATCCATCGTAGGCGGCGGCCCACGAGGGGTTTCGTCGAGCCATGGGGGGCGAACTAGTGCCGCGACCGTGAACGTTGGTGGGGCGCGTCCACCACTCCGCGATTGGGGTCGCGCAGACTTGGTGGATGGCTGATCGTGTCTATGTGCGTGAC
>JAYTFP010000321.1:0-10869 GCA_043734285.1 Acidimicrobiaceae bacterium | reverse complement strand
TGCGGAGCCCGTCGATCAACTCCATCGAACGAGCCTCACGAGGCGTCGACCACCGGTACCGAGTCGGGGGTCAGTCGGGTGACGGGTGTGGAGAGGAGCGCGCCGCCCTCCGCGAGTTCGCGGACTGCCGGCACCGGGTCGTGATCGCCGAAGAATCGCGTGTCGGAGTAGTCGGCCGGACGACCGGTCGCATCGAGCACCCACCACGAGGCCTCGAGCGCGATGCCATTCGGATCGGTGAAGTAGAGCGATCGCATGATGTCGTGATCGACGATCTCGGTCGCCTCGCAGCCGTACTCGGCGAGGCGGACGGCGAGACGCTCGAGGGCCTGCTCGTCGTCGAGGTGGAACGACTGGTGGTCGAACTGGATCGCCCGCGGGTCGGGCACGCCGGCGGGCTTCTCGAGGTGATCGAGGATCATCTCGCGGTACTCGAAAAAGGCGACGGTCTGGCCGGGCGCGAACTCGAAGAAGTAGTGCCGGAACGAGTCATTGCCGATCGTCGCCACCAACTGCGCGCCGAGCACGCCGTGGTAGAAGCGGACGGTCGCGTCCATGTCGTCGGTGATCAGAGCGAGGTGATGGATACCTCTCCAACGCGGATGATCGGTGTTCACCTCGCCGAGACTACTGCCGGCGTTGAATTCCGTGGGCACCGCATTCGGCGCTCGCGGGAGACTTCATCAGATGGAACCACGACCGGCACCGATCGCGTTCGTCGCCGCCGTGCACGTCGGGCCGGTGCACGGGTTCTCGAAGTCGTCGGTCGAGGCAATCCATCTGACCGCAGGGGTGGGCGTCGACGGCGACGCCCACGCTGGGCCGACCGTGCGCCATCGGTCGCGCGTCGCACTCGATCCGAATCAGCCGAACCTGCGGCAAGTCCATCTGATCGCCGGTGAACTGCACGACGAGCTGGCCGCGGGTGGGTTCGTGGTCGGCGCCGGTGACATTGGCGAGAACATCACGACCCGCGGCATCGATCTGCTGGCCCTCGCGACGGGGACCACGCTACGGCTCGGCACCGACGCACTGATCGCCATCACCGGTCTGCGCAATCCGTGCGTGCAGCTCGACCGGTTCTCCGGTGGACTGCGCGCGGCGGTGCTCGACCGCGACGATGCCGGCGCATTGGTCCGCAGGGCCGGCGTGATGGCAGTCGTGTTGCAGAGCGGCTCGGTGTCGGCGGGTGACCCGATCGCGGTGTCGCCTCCCCCACTCCCGCACCATCCGCTCGAACCCCGTCTGATTTGATGTGCCCATGGGACCTCAGTACGTGACACGACGTGATCTCCTCGCCGGGCTGGCCTTCGGCGTGGGGAGCGGCCTGGCGGCGGGCTGTTCGAACGACACCGCGGCGACGGCTACACGATGCGCAACGGCGTTGCCACCAACAGCAATCCCGATCTGAACGGCAAGCAGGTGCCCGTGTTCCACATGACGGCGACCTGCGATCGCACCGATCAGGCGAGCCAGAGTTGGAACGGCACGCACCTTTCGGTCAACGGCGGGAAGATGGACGGCTTCGTCACGTCAGCCGACCGCGGCGGTGCGGGCAGCATGGGCTACTTCGACGGCACCGACCTTCCGTTCTATTACTCGGCGAGGCCTACAGCGCGTCGGTCATCAACGCGGTCATGTCGGGACCCACGTGGGGCAAGACCGCGATGTTCATGACGTACGACGAGCACGGCGGCTACCCACGTGGCGCCGCCCGCCGCGATCCCGCCCGACGACCTCGCACCGCGCATCGACGCGACGAAGGATCAGCCAGGCGCGTTCGACATGTACGGCGTGCGCGTGCCGTCGCTGGTGATCTCGCCGTTCGCGAAGAAGGACTACGTGTCGCACGTCGTGCACGACCACACGTCGATCCTCAAGTTCATCGAGACGAAGTTCAATCTCGGCGCACTCACCTACCGCGATGCGAACGCCGACAACCTGCGCGACTGCTTCGACTTCACCAAGGCGAGCTTCGCCGAGCCGCCGACGCTGCCCGCGCCCGCGCTCGCCGACAAGGCCAGCTCGTGCCAGCCGGCGATCCCCAAGCCGGCTCAGCCAAGAGCCTGAACCGCCGCCCTTGCGGGTCCGGCGAGCGGGTGCGAACGTATGTTCGTGTCCGGCGAAGCGACCATCCTCCACGCCGACCTCGACGCGTTCTTCGCCTCGGTCGAGCAACGCGACGATCCGCGGCTGCGCGGGCGCCCCGTGATCGTCGGCGGGGGCGTCGTGCTCGCGGCCAGCTACGAGGCGAGGGCATGCGGTGTGCGCGGCGCGATGGGCGGCGCGATGGCGCGCCAGTTGTGCCCGCACGCGATCGTCGTCGCGCCGCGGATGTCGGCCTACACCGAGGCGAGCCGAGCCGTCTTCGGTGTCTTCGAGCGGACGACGCCACTCGTCGAGGGCGTCTCGATCGACGAGGCGTTTCTCGAGGTCGGCGGGCTGCGCCGCATCGCCGGCACACCCACCGAGATCGCCACGAAGCTCCGACACGACGTGCGCCACGAGGTCGGCCTCGCCATCACGGTCGGCGTCGCCCGCACCAAGTTCCTCGCGAAGGTGGCCAGCGGTGTCGGCAAGCCCGACGGCCTGCTGGTCGTGCCGCCCGACTGTGAACTCGCGTTCCTCCACCCGCTCCCTGTCGAGCGACTCTGGGGTGTGGGCCCGTCGACAGCGATCCGCCTCCACGAGCGGGGCATTTCGACAGTCGGTCAGGTCGCGCAGCTCGACGAGACGACGCTCGTCGCGATCCTCGGGCGCGGCTCGGGTCGCCATCTCCACGCGCTCGCGCACAATCGTGATCCCCGCCCAGTGCAGACGGGGCGACGACGACGCTCGATCGGTTCGCAGCGCGCGCTCGGCCGCAGGCCACGGTCGCCGGCTGAGATCGACGCCGTCCTTCTCACGCTCGTCGACCGCGTGACGCAACGGATGCGCGACGCCGAGCGGGTCGCCCGCACCGTCGTCCTGCGTCTGCGATTCGCCGACTTCACGCGCATCACGCGGTCACACACGCTGCCACGCGCCACCGCGCACACCGACACGATCCTCGACGCGCTGCGCGCGCTGCTCGCGGGCGCCCAACCCTTGATCGACCAGCACGGCATCACCCTGATCGGAATCAGCGCCGCCAACCTCGACGACTCAGGTGCGATGCAACTCGAACTGCCCTTCGGCCCGCGTCACGGTCCCGCGCTCGACAACGTCCTCGACGACGTACGCGAGCGCTTCGGCGCGGGCGCGGTCACCCGGGCTGCGTTGTTGGGACGCGACCCGGGGATCGTGATGCCGATGCTCCCCGACTGACGTCAGTGGTGGGCCATCTCTGCGGTGACCTGGGTCACCGGCACGTTCGTCTTGCGCTGGATGCGCGCCGGGGCGTCCATCCCCAGCCAACGCGACACCTTGGTCGGCAGCGTCGACACGATGATCTCGTCGTAACGATCCGCGCCCTCGCGGCGCAGCACCATGCCGACCGACGACACGGGGCTGGCGTCACCGACTTCGCCGGTCACCGCGTAGCCGAGCTGTGTGAGCCGCAGCCGCGCGTCCTCCATGGCTCGCGCCGCCTCGTCCTCGACCTGACCCTCCGACCAGACGAAGCCGGCGCCATGGTGCAGCGGGACGATCAGGTGGAACATGGCCGGTCCGAGGGCGCTGCGGTCGCGGATCGCTTCCATGAGTTGGGGACTGTCGAGCGTCAGGTGGGCAACGATGAGGTAGCGACGCATCCGACACCTCCTTCGTTCGTTTCCTGTCTCGATCATCCGTCCGGCCATGCCGAACGTCAACGAGCTTCAGGGCAGCCGACGGCAGCTCAGGGCTGTTCGAGCTCGGCCTTCATGCGCTCGAGCGTGGTGCGCATGCCGTTGCGGTTGGTCTTGCCACGCGACCAGCCGAGCACGAGCCAATACAACCGCAGCGGAAGGTTCGCCTTGAGCTGGAACGTCTCGGTGACGTCGGTCCCGTCGCCCGACGGTTCGAGCACGTAACCCCACCAGCTGAGCGCCTTGCCCGGCGCACCGACGCCGAACGTGAACTCGCGCCCGGGCTCGCAGACGGTGACGGTGGCCGCGGACCAGTAGATCGGCCCGACGCCGTTGCGCTTCACGTGACCCCGAAATCGCGCACCGACCGCGGGCCCCGTCGCGCCGTCGAGCCACTCGGCTTCGAACGTCTCGGGGCTGTAGCTGCCGATCTTCGTCACGTCGCTGACGAGGTCCCACACCTGCTTCGGACTCGCGTTGATGTGGACCGTCACCGATTCGCGCATGACGCGAAGGCTAGGCCAGCAACTCGACGGACCTCTCGGACTACAGGATGCCGAGCAGCTTCAGCAGGTTGACGATGTTGAGCACATCATCGACGGTGCAGGCCGACGCCACCACCGAAACCAGCAGGAGCATTGCCGCAATTGATGCGTGCCGCTTCGTTGTCGTCATTCCGAGTCCCCCTCGAGTCGTAAGGAACGAAAGGTAGCAATATTCCAGGACCGAGGAGAACATTCTCGGCTCGAAGGAATGGAGTCCCGACACATCCACTTGCTATTTCAGCAGTTATCACTGTAGAAATAGATCAACAGATCGGAGCCGTCATGAGCACCAACCCCCCCTTCGGATCGGCCATCGTCACCGGTGGATCACAAGGGCTCGGCCGAGCGCTCGTCACCGCCCTCGCGGGGCGTGGCTGGCAGGTCACGACCGATGCCCGCGGTGCCGCACCGCTCGACACCCTCGTCGGCGAACTGGGGACGATGGTCACCGCGGTCCCCGGTGACATCGCCAACGCGACGCACCGCGCCGATCTCGTGCGCACCGCCGAGGTGGCCGGCGCACTGCGGCTCGTGATCGCCAACGCCGGCACGCTCGGCCCCACTCCCCTGCCCTCACTCGCAGACGTCGACCTCGAATCGGTGGCGTCGACGCTGGCGGTCAACACGACCGCGCAGCTCGGACTCGTCCAGCTCGCGCTCCCGGCGCTGCGAGCACACCGCGGCGTGCTCGTGCTCGTCACATCCGACGCCGCGGTCGAGGGCTACGAGGGGTGGGGTGTGTACGGCGCGTCGAAAGCCGCGCTCGAACATCTCGGCCGGGTGCTCGCCGCCGAAGAGCCCGACGTGCGCGTGCTCGTCGTCGACCCCGGCGACATGCGCACCGCGATGCATCAGGCCGCGTTCCCCGGTGAAGACATCTCCGACCGTCCGCTGCCCGAGTCGTCGGTTCCCGGTTTCGTCGCGCTTATCGACGGTGACCAGCCCAGTGGGCGCTACCGCGCGATGGAGGTGGCGCCGTGACCGCCTCCGAGGTCGCACGACGCACCGATCCGCTCGACTTCGTCGTGCCGCCCGAACTCGAGGCGTTCGAGCCGCCCGAGGTCCGTCTCGGTCGTCGCGACGCGGTCCGCATGATGGTGTCGCGCGGCACGCGCCCGCCGGTGCACGCGGTGGCCCGCGACCTGCCGGGGTTCCTCGACCCCGGCGACCTCGTCGTGGTCAACACGTCGGCGACGGTGCCCGCCGCGCTGGATGCGGTCGGGCCAGGCGGCGAGTACATCGTCGTGCACCTCTCGACCGACCTCCCCACCGGGTTGTGGCTCGTCGAGGTCCGCCATCCTGTCGACGGTTCGGCGTCGTTGCCGCACCCCGGCGACTTCACCGGCGCCGTCCTGAAGATCGCCAACGGCGGCACGGTCACCACGATGGGGCGCATGCCGGGCTCGACCCGCCTGTGGGTCGCCACCGTCGACCTGCCGACGCCGATCGTCGAGTTCCTCGAAGCCCACGGGCACCCGATCCGCTACCGCTACGTGCCGGCGACCTGGCCGATCGACGCCTATCGCAACGCCTTCGCGACCGAACCGGGCTCGGCCGAGATGCCGAGCGCGGGGCGACCGGTCACGGCCGAGGTCATCACCGCGCTGGTGGCACGGGGCATCGGAGTCGCACCGCTGCTGCTGCACACCGGCGTGGCGTCGCTCGAGGCCCACGAACAGCCGTATCCCGAGCGGTACCGGGTGCCACCGACGACCGCCGAGGCGATCAACCGCACCCACACCGCGGGGCGTCGCGTCGTCGCCATCGGCACGACGGTCGTGCGGGCCGTCGAGACGGTCACCGACAACGACGGCATCGCTCACGCCGGTGAGGGATGGACCGAGCTGGTCGTCACCCCGCAGCGCGGCGTGCGTGCGATCGACGGACTGCTCACCGGATGGCACGAGCCCGAGGCCACCCACCTCCTCATGCTCGAGGCGGTCGCGGGACGACGCGCACTCGAGATCGCCTATCCAGAGGCACTCGCCCGCAAGTACCTGTGGCACGAGTTCGGCGACGTGCACCTGCTGCTGTCGGAGTCGACATGACGCCGGCGATCAGCGAGGCGCAACGATCCGCGCTCTACGCGGTGCGTCGACGCGGCGAGGCGACCGTCGACGGGCTTGCTGCGTCGCTCGGCATCAGCGCGAGCGGCGCGCGTCAGCATCTCGCGTCGCTGCACGGCCTGGGCCTCGTCGAGGAGTCGCGAGCGACACGCCCTCGCGGCGAGCGCGGCCGACCGCCGCACGTCTGGCACACCACCCGCGCCGCCGACGCGCTGTTCCCGAAGGCGTACGGCGAGCTGACGAACGAGCTACTCGGTTACCTCGACGACGACACCGTCACCACCGTGTTCATCCGCCGGCGCGACGGACGGATCGGCAACGCCGATCGACGTCTGGCGCGCTGCCGCTCGTTCGACGCGAAAGTGACCGAATTGGCCCGGATCCTCGACGAGGACGGCTACCTGGCCACCGCCGAACGCCTCGATCGCCAGACCTGGATGATCGCCGAGCACAACTGCGCGATCTCGGCGGTCGCCTCGACCCAACCGCTGGCCTGCTCCAGCGAACTCGAGTTCCTCCAGGCGGCCCTGCCCGACGCGACCGTCGAGCGCACGAGCCACATGGTCGCCGGGGCTCCCCGCTGCGCCTACCGCATCACCCGTCTGTGATCCTTCCCAGCCCGTGACCCGTGGCGTACCGTGGTTTCCGCGGGCGCCGAATCGACGGCCGTCGCGCGACGATCGAGACCGAAGGGCTGAACGAGCATGGGCAACGTCCGAAAGATGAATCGAGAGAGCGCTTTGTCGGCGAAGCCGACGAATGTTCGGCCGGCATCGACCCGTGCCTATTCACGCGCCCTCCTGGGAGTACTCGTGGCGGCCGTGGCCCTCACCGGCTGTGGGAGTGTCGCCAAGAAGGCTCTCGAGAACGCGACCGGTTGCAAAAACGTCGACGTCAACAACGGCGGCGTCTCCGCGAACTGCAAGGACGGCTCGATCGGGTTCGGTGGCAACGCGAAGGTGCCCGACGGCTTTCCCTCAGAATTGAGCCCCCCGAAGGGCGCGGTGCTGTCGATGGCGACCAAGAGCACGACCGGCGGCACCGAGAGCTACGCGCTCACGATGATCGTGCCCGGGAACGCGAAAGACGTCGCCGACGGGCTTCGTTCGCAGCTCAAGAAGGCCCACTACACGATCAGTGACGACAGCATCAGCGAGGGCTCCGACGGCGTCGGCGGCAGCCTTCGCGGCCGCAACAACACGTACGAAGTGCTGTACAGCTTCGGCTCGAACCCGAACGCCAAGGATGCCGACAAGGGCACGTTCATCATCGTGGCGGTCCACAAGCTGACGGCCGACGAGAAGAACGAGTCGACGACGACCATCGACTCGACGACCGGCTCCGACTCGGGCTCCGGATCGCAGTCGACCACGACGGACGGCTCCAGCGGTTCCGACGGCAACACCAACTCGAGCGCATCGGGACAGAGCCTCCCCGACGGATTCCCGTCCGCGCTCGCGCCGCCGAGCGGAGCGAAGATCACGTCAGGCAACAAGTTGGTCACCAACGGCAAGAGCAGCTACATCGTCGCCGCGACCCTCAGCGGCTCGGTGGAGCAGGTCTATGCAGGCCTCAAATCGCAGATCACCGGTGCGGGCTACACCGTCAGCGGCGACTCGCTCATGACCAACAACGGTGAGGCGTTCGGCATCATCGGGGCGAGCAACTCGACCTACGAGCTGAGCGCGACCGTCGGCAAGAGCTCGACGGGCTCGGGAACCGACGTGGCGATGACCCTCACCCAGAAGTGACGCCGGCCTCGCGCCGGCCCTCACCAGTCGCGATGATCGTCGTCTGGTCAGCGAGGCGCTCGGCCCATTCGACGACCAGCGCGTCGGTGTCCATGTCGTCAGGATGGAACCCGGGGCGGAAATAGCCGAGCACCTTTCGCAACGCCCAGAAGCTCAGCAGCCGCTGGCGAACGAGATTCCTGCGGTGCACCCGGTAGCTGGCCCGCGTGATGTGGCGGCGATCGCCGATCAACGCCCGAACCCATGAGAACCCCACGTACCCGCCAAGGACGGTGAGCGTCACGACCATGCCGCCGGCGCGCACGACATAGCGACCGTCGGCACGGGCGAGCACGTCGAACGCGACGTTCTTGTGCTCGAGCTCCTCGAGAGCGTGCCAGGTGATCAGCGACTCGATCTCGGGCTTCGCGAACAGCGTGCGGCGGGTGCGCTCGTCGCCGAGGACCGCCTCGGCGAAGGTGCCGGTGAGGTGCTCGGCCGCGGCGGTGACCGCGAGTGGCAGCGTCGCGGGCAACATGTGGAGCATCCGTTCGAGCAGCCGACCGATGCCGTCGGCAGCGCGGTCGGTGCCGTACCCGAGCTCGTCGAGGCTGACGTTCACGAGGCGGTGTTCGCGGCCGTGCATCGCCTCCTGGCCAACGAAGCCCTTGACCTGCTGCTTCAGGATCGATCCCTCGGGTACCGCGCCGCGGTGTTGGCGCACCGTGGTGACGAAGAAGTCCTCGCCGTTCGGGAACACAGCCGAGAGGGTCGCGAGGAAGTGGCTGAAGATCGGATCGCCGTCGACGATCCAGCGCTCGGATCCGATCGCGCCCAGCTCGAGGTCGAGTCGTCGCACGGGGATCGCGCGGTCCGCCGACGGTCGCTCCGGGTCGATGATGTCGGTGACGGCCATCGGTCAGCCTTTCGAGGAGTCGTCGTCGAGCACGGCGGCGAGGAGCTGGGCGGTTTCGGGAGTGATCAACATCGCGACGGCGCGGGCGATGCGGATCGTCGCTTCGGGATCGCCGTAGCCGGCGTACCCGGCGACTGCCGCGCCCTGCACGATCGTGAAGCCGACGTTGATGAGGACGCGGGCGATGTGCTCGTCGGCGAAGTCGGGGAAGAACTGGCGCAGCACGTCGACGACGGTGGCCTCGAGTCGGGCCGACACGCCGTGTACGACGACGCGCAGGTTGTCGTCGGTGCGCGCCGCCACGATGACCTCGAGCACCGCGCCGTAGGTCGGTCCTCGCAGCAACGACCACAACTCGCCGATCGCGCGATCGAACGTGCGACCCTCGACGGGAATGTCGGCGAAGGTCTGTACGAACCGGTCGGCGAGCCGGCCGAAAAGTCGCTCGATCGCGGCGACGACGAGGTCGTCCTTGGTCGGGTAGTGGTGCGTCTGCGCGCCGCGCGAGACGTGGGCACGCTCGGCGACGACACGGCTGGTGGTGCCCGCATAGCCGAGGTCGATCAGACACTGGATGGTCGCATCGAGCAGCGCGTCCTGGGTCTCAGCGCTGCGCGAGGCCTGTGTCCGGGCTGCGATGATCATCGGTCCAGAGTAACAAACCGACCGGTCGGTTTGCAACTAACGTCCCGGATGGCTTGACCGCCGTCCTTCTCGGGACGCCGCCCGGCCTCGGATGGCTATTGGTGTGGACAGCGCTCCGAACTCGCCGCGCGCTGCACACCAATGGGGCCGAGTCGACCCGCGGCGGCTCGTCCGGTGGTGCCCGCCGCGTGAGCGAACCGCGGGTCGCGGGTGACGCGTCGCGTCGTTTTCACCCCGAGCTACGGCTGAACCGGCCGTTCACTCACCACCGCACTCGGTGTCGCACGCCGACGGGGGCCCGGTCGAGGGAGCGGCTCAGCCGCCCTCGGGTTCGTGGACGCCGTCGGTGGCGATCGTGCGATCACCACACGAGATCGTCCCGAGGAGTTGGATCGCCACATCGTCGGCAGGCCGTGTGAAGGTGCCGGTCGAACTGGCTCCGTTGTGGGCGGTCAGGCCGGAGACCACGATGATCGTGCGCTTCCAGTGGAAAGTCGTGCCGTCGTTCTCGACCACATTCAATCCCACGAGCTGGCGACCGCCGGGCAGATCGGGACAGCCGACGCCGGTGCCGTTGCCGCGGAAGCCGAGGTCGAACTGGTACTGCTCGCCCTGCGGATTCTTGACGACCGCGATCTTGCAGCCGACGAACGCGTAGAGCGACGCGGTGCGGTTGTCGCTGATGATGATCTCGACCGGACCCTTCTGATCGACGTTCGCGACCAGGGCCGACGCGGCAATCGGTGCTGCGCTCTGGAACAGCGTCTCGATGCGCCCACCCGCCGCGGTGACGATGTCGAATCTGCGACCGCCCTTGGGGTCGAGACCGTTGAAGAACGCCTGGTCAGCCTTGCCGTCACCGTCGACGTCGGGAATGGCCTTGACCGCGACCCCGGCGGGCACCGTGCCGGCGGGTGTGCGACATCCGAGCGTCCGCGCTGCGGTCGTCGAGGCCGACGACGTGCTCGATCCCTTCGCCGTCGTCGTTGCGTTGCCCGAGGTCGCCGCGGTCGTCGAGGCGACGCCCTGAGCGGTCGAGCTGGTGGCCGCGGTGTTCGCGGTGTTCGCGGTGTTCGTCGTGTCGTTACTGCTGCACGACGTGGCGAGGAGGACCAGTGCAACGATCGGGGTGAGGCGCATGGTCCATGGCTACCTCACCGGGCGGGCCGCGGAATGGATCTTCAGCGCGCCATGCAGATG
>JAYTFP010000320.1:0-6535 GCA_043734285.1 Acidimicrobiaceae bacterium | reverse complement strand
CGAGTGGCAACGTTGGCGGTGCCGCTGCTCGTCGCCGCGGAGGCCACTTGGGTGAGCACAGGCTCGAATGCCACCACTGCAGGGTTGATGGTTGCGACCCTCGTCGTCGTCGAAGTCCACCACCGGGCCCCCCGAGCGGTCGAGTCGGTCACCCGCCTTGTTGAACGCGGTACGGCGGCCGTCGGCAAGGCGCTCGGAGCGCTGGGATTGTTCATCGTCGTGTTGCCCACTCTCTACCTGGGGGGCGCGTTCGTGCGAGCGGGTCGGTGGACGATCCGACCCTTCCTGCGCACCGCCGGCAGCCACTGGAAGGTGCGTGCCATCTCGGTAGCCGACGAGCGACGCGACGCACCTAGACCGTACGCGTCGACTGCCCAGAGCGTGCGACGGCGACGCAATCTCAACGGGGTGGCCGTGATCGCGCTCGTCGTCGCCGGCACGGTGATCGCGGTCGACCGCAGGCACGCGGCGCCACAGACGGCCAACGGCCCGACGACATCCCGACCGCCGGCGTCGGGCCAGCCAAATGAGTTCGACCAGATCGACAAGCTGCCGTACAGCTCGCGTCCCGGCTACGCGGACATGCCGTTCGCCGACGCGTTGCAGGCCGAACTGCTCGCCTTCCAGCTCGTCGGGGACCCCGAGACGCTCTGGCGCAATGGTGACTACGCCGGCAACTACCTCCACGTCGTGCACGGGGAGCGGACCACCCTGGCACCGACCTGCGCTTGTCCGAAGGTGACGGTGTGGCTCCTCGGCGCCTCGGCGACGTTTGGCATCGGTCAACGCGATGATCACACCGTCGGATCGGAGTTGGTGCGCCTCGCTCAACAGGACGGCATCGCGCTCGAGGTCCGCAACCTCGGTGTCGTCGGCTGGACGATCTGGCAGGAGGCCCGGTCGTTCTCGCAGCACCTCGACCACGGCGAGGCACCGCCGGATCTCGCGGTGTTCCTCGACGGGTTCAACGATGCGCTCGGCACGATCACCCAGTCGACCAGCCGGGGCCGAATCGACCAGGGCCCCACGGTGATGAACAACGACGACGTGCTCGACTTCACGAACCGACATCTCTCGGCGTCATCGTTGGGGGGTGGCGCCGTCTTGGGTCGTGAGTCAGCACGCCGCTACCTCGTGCAACAGCACGACATCGACCAGCGGGCCGCGGCCGCGCACGTGGCCACCGCCTACTTCTTGCAACCCGATGCCTTCACCTCACCGCGGCAGGAGGCCGCGATCGCCGGGATCTACCGCTTCGACCCGGACATGTTCCGCCGAGCCGAGGCACCCGCAACGCTCGATGCGCAGGAGGCGGCCCTCGGCGACAAGGTCCACGACATCCGTCACCTCTTCGACTCCGATCAGCGGCCGATCTTCGGCGACGTCGTCCACACCAACGAGCGGGGTGCACAACTTGTCGCCGAAGCGTTGTACCGCAGCCTCGGCCCCGCGCTGCACGCGAGCGCCGCGAGCCGCTGACGCGTTCGCAGTCAGACGCCCTTGGCCGTCGCTGCCGAGCGGGCCGAGAGGTCGGCGAACGATCCCAGTTCGAAACCGGCCCGATCGATGGCCTCACGCGCCCGCGGGTCGCACACCGCGTCGAGTTCGTCGGACCACCGGAACCGCGTGTCGTAGCGATCCCGGTCGGGATCGGGATCCTGGCCGAGGTGGGTGACCATCTCGGCCGTGGCGGCACCCGTGGCCGACAGCCGATCAATGGTGTCGAGCAAGCGCGTGACGTCGATCGATCCGGCCTCGTCGAGCCCGGTCGACGCTTCGGGGAACGCGAGACCGGCCGCGCCGGCCCGTCGAGCGAGCCGCGACGAGAGGACGCGAACTCCGACCGCAGTTGGAGTCCAGCGTGCGCTGCGGACCATCCTGATCGCCCCGATCCCGCGCGATGCGGCGATCTCGAACAGGACGGTCGCCACCTGCGGCCACAGGTGCAGGTTCTGGTGCGAGTCGAGATGGGTCGGGCTCAGACCAGCCTGGCTCAGCTTCTCGATCTGGGCCCCGAATTCGCGACGCAGGTCGTCGGTGTCGATGCCCCCGCGCGCGGCGCGCCGCACGAACTGTTGCCAGCGGAGCGGGAACCGCCCCGTCGCGTTCACCAGGGAGGGGATCTCCCGCGCGGTCAGCAGCGGCGGGTCCTCGCCAATCGCCGCGAGGTGACCACCGACCGACAGGCCGGCGTCACGCAGTGCCGCGGAGTGACCGTCGAAGGCCGGTGCGACGACCAACGCGGAGGTCGAGGTCACGACTCCCCGGCGATGCGCCTCGAGAATGCCGCGACAGACAGCGGGCGTCAGGCCGAAGTCGTCCGCGTTGATGATCAGCAGACGCGGATCGGCCCCCGGATCGGCGGCGCCGGCTGAAGGGTGCTCGCCCAAGGTCACATCCTCTCCAGCTGTCTCGCAATCGGTCGGATGGTACGGCAGGCCGCTGAACCTGTCCATGCGCCGGCGCCGGGTACTGTGATCCGCGATGTCGCCCACCGTTGCAGAGGCTCCACCCAGCCCGCAGCGCCCGCTCCTGTGACGCGATCCCCACTCGTCGCGACATTCGGCGCGGCGTTGCTCGCCATCACGCTGATGGGCTGTTCCACAGCGGACGACGGCCGAGGGGCACCGGCGGGTGCCGCGCCACCGCGGTCCGGAATCGACCTGGCGCGAAGGCCGGTCGCAAGCGTCCGCGGCGCCACGGTGCGCACGACGCTGATCGGCCGCGTCTCGGGCATCCCCACCGCGCTCACCGCATCCCCTGATGGCACCGAGTTGCTCGTCGCCCAGGTAACCGGCGAGGTCAGGCGCATCAGCCTGGGTCGTGAACGCGGCTACGAGGTGCCCACCGTCGCCGCCGATCCGGTGCTCGATCTGTCTGGGCGGACCCGCTTCGACGGGCAGAACCAGGGCCTGCTCGGTCTCGCCTTCTCCCACGACGGCGACAGGATCGTCGCGTCGTACACCGCGCACGACGGCGCGGTCACCGTCGAGTCGTTCCCGTATAAGGCGGGCCGCGCCGTCGACCCCGCCAGCGGCACGATCGTGTTCGCGACGCCCCATCCACTGGCGGGCCTCAGCGGCGGGAACATCACGCTCGACCGCGCGGGCGACGTCCTGCTCGGTATCGGCGACATGGGCCTCAAGTACACGGTGCCCCCGTCCGCGCAGGATCCGAAGTTGCTGCTCGGCGCCGTCGTCCGCATCCCAGCGGCGCGCCTCTCCGGCGGATCCAATGCAGGCTCGGGTTCCGAGCAGATCGTGGCGAAGGGTCTTCGCAACCCGTGGGGCATCAGCGTCGATCCCGCCACCGGCGATGTCTGGATCGCCGACGTCGGGGAGGGCCGAGCCGAGGAGTTCGATCGCGTCGCCGGCCCCGAGGCCGGCGTCAAGGTCGCGAACTTCGGGTGGCCCTACTTCGAGGGGACGCTTCCAGAGGTGTCCAACCCTCCGACCGGCGCGGTCTTCACTCCCCCGTTGCGGACCCGCACCCACGAGTTCGAGGTCTGCGGAGCCGTCGGCGGACTCGTGTCCCACAGCGCGCTGCTGCCGAAGCTCAACGGCGCGTACATCTACGGCGACCTGTGTTCCGCGTCGATTCGCGCGCTCACGCATCGCAACGCGACGATGACCGATGACGTGTCGATCGGATCGATCGGCGAGACCGCCTTGGCGATCGGCCAGGGGGCCGACGGCTCGATCTACGTGCTCGGCGCGAAGGGTGGCGTCTACCGGCTCGACCCGCCCAGCTGGCGGGGCGGCGCGGTCTCGACGCCTCCTCCGACCGACGCCGCGATCGGCGGTGCGACCACCACCTCCGTCGCGCCGGGGGGACCCACCTCATCGACGACGACCACGACGCCGCTGCCCGAGGTGTGCGCCCTCGTCGACACCTTCATCGCCCTCGACCCGCTGAGCACGCTGCCCCCGGATGATGCGAGGACCAAGGTTGCCACGGCCGTGGCGCGGGCCAGCGCGGCCGAGCGCGCCACAGCGGGCACCCTTCACGACGACGTCGCCGTGTTGCGGGGGACGTTCGAGGACCTGACTCGGGCGGGCGAGGCGACGGGCTGGAACGCGAGGAGCCCCGAGATGCAACGAGTGTTGACCGACTCGGTCAACGGGCGCTCACCGTACGAACGCTTTCCGAAGGCCATCAACGACATCATCGAAGCGCAGGTCGGCTGCGGCGGCAGCCACCTCTGAGGTTCGCGGGTCAGCGTTCTCGCAGGCCGATCAGCACCCGCGCCGAGTTCGCCCAGCCGCGCTGATCGCGCATCGCCACCATGGCGATCCGGGCCTCGATGTCTCCGAACCGGGCCGTGGCGTCGACACGGTCGGGCGTCTCGGCGACGACCCGATAATCCGCGAAGGCGCCGAGGTGGGATGCGAGCAGGTCGTTCAACCGGACGGTCGGCTGGCCGATGACGTCGCCATCGCCCAGACCGAACATCGCGGCGCTTCCCGGAAGGCACTCGACGAGGAACTCGTGCGAGTCGGCGACGAACGTGGCGACACGACCGTCGTCGGCGAATTCCGCAACGGTCGCGCGTGCGGCCTCGTCATCGTGGGGCCCCCGTCCCTCGCACTTGAACATCAGCACCATCCGCCCCGAGATGCCCCACATCGCGTGCAACAACTCGGGATCACAGGTCGCCCAGGTACCGATGCGTCGCAGCTCGCTGACCCAGCTGTCACGGTTGAGCACCAGCCGGTCGAGGACCTCAGGCTCGCGGTCTAGGAGCGTTCGATGCACCTCCGCGATCCGATCTTGGGGCAGCCGCACGATGCTGCAGTGCGCGGGGTCGCGCACCACGCTGACGTCGATCCGCAGGCCCCGCTGCTCACCCCACAGGAGGATGTCGGCGAACTCGTGGTGGTTCTGCACCATCAGGCAGTGGTTCACCGTGGCCGGTGAACCGGCCGACCTCGCCCGTTCCGTCAGGCGCTCGACGTTGGCCATCACCGACTCGAAATCGGCCCCCACACGAATCGCCTCGTAGGTCGCCTTCGAGATGCCGTCGATCGAGAAGATGAAGCCCATCCGCACCGACCGCACCGCACGCTCGACTCGGTCGTTCCAGATGGTGGCGTTGGTGATGACGGTGCACGCGAGGTCGGGCGCGACCTCCGAGACGAGATCCCAGAGCCTGTAGTTCTCCGATGCCATGAACGGCTCGCCCCCGGCGAACCGCGCCAACCGTGCGTGCGGGAGGAAGGCTCGGATCTCGTCGAAGAACCGTTCGTCGTAGGGCAAGTAAAGCGGCGGCCGGTGTTCGCGGTGCAGCCGGATCGCGGACGATTGCTCGCCGTTGCACTGGACGCACTGCAGGTTGCACGCGATCGAGACGTTGAAGTCGAGGATCGCCGGCCAGACCTCGCCGCCGCTGCGCTCCGTCGCGTCAGGCGACCATTCGTCGAACGACGCGGGATAGGACCCTGCCCGGCCCTCGGTCGCCACCTCCGAGCCGCACGTCGTGCAACCGAGCGAGTAGTCGTGACGGGCCAACGCGTCGACGAGTTGCGATCTGCGGGTCCCCTCCCACGCCGTCGCGACCCCGTCGGTCGCGACATTGCCGAGCGACCGCTCGTTACGACAGCAGGCCCGGATCTCGCCGTCGGGTCGGAAGAACAATTGCACCTCTGCAGCGCGGCAGGCCGTCGATGATCCTTCTCGCCTGACGGCCGGAAACGGCAGCGGGGTCGGCTCGCCCGACCCGCTGGCGCCGCTCATCCGGCCACACTCTGGGGATGGGTGAAGACGATGGCGTTCGCGCCGTGGGGGAGGGGGACGATGAGCCGTTGGCGCCAGCCCAACGCGCTGGCTTGGCGCATCGTCTCGGTGGGATCGAAACCCTTGATGCCGTGGCGATCGTGCGGCTGCACGGAAACCAACACGCGCGGGCCGGATCCTGTGATCGGATCAAGCCTCACCCGGCCGTCGAGCAGCGCCTCCGGGGCGGCTGTCGACTCGACGAAGAGATTCCTGTCGGTCAACTCGGCGGTGAGCGTGAGCGTGTTCGCGTTCAGCAGGTCGAGCTCACCGACGACGGTGAGTGTGACCTTGCGCTCCGCGTGCAGGCTGTCGACCGCGGCGAGGACCTCGACGGCCCCGCGCGCCCAGTCCCGCTCCGCAGCCGACCGGTCACGCCACGACGCTGAGGCTGCAAAGCGCGGCTCGATCGGCTCGAAATCTTGAGCCTGCTGATCCTCGACGCCGCCGAACGCCACGATCGACCACGTCGCCCCCCCATTTCGGGTCGTCGCGCCGGGGGTCCAGATCGAGATGAGCGCAAGGTTCGAGGCGACGGCGACGAGCGACGCCGCCGCTGCCACCTTCACCCAACGTCCGACGAGCCGTCCCCCCATGGCACAGATCGGAGCGACGGCGAGGACCTCGAGAGGACTTTGGAACCACGTACCGTTGTTGGACGACGTGAGGAGGGTGAGCGCGCCGGCCGCGACGACGACCCAGATCGTGAGGATCGACCGCTCCGCCGCAGGCCACTCGCGGGTCGGATGGCCCACCCGGCGCC
>JAYTFP010000319.1:0-3649 GCA_043734285.1 Acidimicrobiaceae bacterium | reverse complement strand
CTTGACCACCGCGTCGCCACGCGCCCCGCGGCCCCGACCGTTGAGGTCGGGGACGTCGGTCGCGATGGCGCCCGAGGGCGCCGGGTCGGCGTGGGCTGTGGTCATCAGCTCGTGATCAGGTCCAACTGGGCGACCGCCTTCTGCTGGAGCGAGGCCGACAGGGCGGCGTAGCCGACGCGAGGCGCTGCGACCTGCACGTCGGTGAGGAAGAAGTTCAGGTAGCCGATGAGCGCCGCGGCGGTCGCGGCATCGGGCTGCTGCTTGTAGACGATGACCCAGGTGGGCGAGGTGATCGGGTACGCCGCCGCGCCCGGCGCGTCGAGCGGGTCATAGGTGAGGTCGGGCTTCACATCGATCCCGTCGAGTGCCGCGCTCGCCGCGACCAGGGTCGGCGCCACGAGCTTGCCCGACTTGTTCTTGACCTTCGCCATATCGAGCTTCGCGACCACGGCGTCGGCGAGGTCGACGTAGCCGATCGAGCCATCGGTGGTCGAGATCGTCGAGGCCACGCCGCTGTTCTTCTCGGCGCCGATGGTGCTCGTCGGCCAGAGCACCGTGTCACCCGCACCCAGCGTCCAGACGCTCGGCGAGGCCTTCTTCAGATACTTGGTGAAGTTCGACGTCGTGCCCGAGCCATCGGAGCGGTGGACCACTGCGATCGACTTCGACGGAAGGGTCGCACCGGGATTGTCGGCCTTGATCTCGGGGGCGTCCCACGAGGTGATCTTCGCTCCGAAGATCCCCGCGAGCGTGTCGGGCGAGAATGACAGATCCGTGACGTCCGACACGTGGAACGAGATCGTGATCGGCGCGGCCGCGACCGGGAAGTAGAGGATGCCGCCGCCCTTGAACGTGGGCTTGTCGGCATCCTTCACGAGGCTGTCGGTGCCCGCGAACTGCTTGGTCTGGTTCGCGAGGTCGGTCTTGCCGGCGCTCGAACCCGACTTCGTGTAGTTGACGGTGACCTTGGCGGCCTTGGCCGCGAAGAGCGTCTTGGCCTTCTGCTCGAGCGTGTCCTGGAAGCTCGAGCCCGAGCCGTTGAGCGTGCCCGTGAGGATCGCGTAGTCGATCGTCTTGCCGGTCGGCGCCGCGGTGGCCGCTGCGGTGGTCGCCGTGCTGGACGTCTTAACGTCCGAGCAGGCAGTCGCCACCGTGGCCAACGCAAGCGTTGCCGCCGCCATCATCATCAATCGTCGTCGCATCGAGCCGGGCAACGTCGCCGCCTTCCTGGGGGTCATGGGTTCCATGAGGGGCAACCTAGGAAGGCCGTATGGACGTGCCGTCGACATGAGGTGAACCCCAGGTGAACGGATCAGAAACCTTGCGGGCGGGCGCGCTGCGGAAGCAGCGGCGAAGGTCAGACGCGACTGTCCATGAACATCACCTTGAGCGATTCATAGCTCTCGATGACACGGCCGGCACCGAGCACGACCGACTCGAGCGGCTGGCGCACGAGCTGCACGGGAACGCCGGTGGCATTGGCCAGGCGGATGTCGAGGCCCTTGAGCATCGCGCCGCCGCCGACGAGGTGGATGCCGCGCGAAATGAGATCCTGCGCGAGTTCGGGTGGCGCCTCGCCGAGGCACGACACCACCGAATCGACCATCGTCGACACCGGCTCGGAGATCGCGGCGCGCACTTCTTCGGGCGTCAGCAACACGGTGCGCGGCAACCCCGACATCAGCTCGCGGCCTCGCACCTCAGCGCAGAACTCGAGCTCGGTCGCCTCCGCGGAGCCGATCGCGATCTTGATCTCCTCGGCCGTCTGCTCGCCGATCGCGATGCCGTACTCGCGACGGATGTAGGTGATGACGGCCGCGTCGATGTCGAACGAACCGACGCGCACTGCCTGCAGAGCGACGATGCCGCCGAGCGAGACGAGCGCGACCTCGGAGGTGCCACCGCCGATGTCGACGACCATGTTCGCGATCGGTTCGTTGATCGGCAGGCCCGCGCCGATCGCCGCGGCCATCGGCTGCTCGAGCAGATGAGCATCGGCCGCACCCGCGCGCTTGGTGGCCTCGATCACCGCGCGTCGCTCGACCGCAGTGATCGCGGAGGGGACGCAGATCACGACTCGCGGGCGGTTGAACCGGTTGACGCCGACCCGCTTGAGCAGGAGCCGGATCATCTCCTGCGTCACCTCGAAATCGGTGATCGCTCCTTTGCGCAGCGGGCGCACGGCGACGATGTAGCTGGGTGTACGACCGATCATCTGCCAGGCGTCGCGCCCCATCGCCAGCACCTCCTTGGTGCGGCTGTTGAGCGCGATGACCGAGGGCTCGTTCAGGACGATCCCCTCGCCCCTGACGTAGACGAGCGTGTTCGCGGTTCCCAGGTCGATGGCGAGATCGCGTGCCACTCAGGATCTCCCGGACTCGGCGTCGGAATCGCTGCCATCAGAATCGCGGGGTTGTTCGGGCCGCTCGGGCGATTCAGGGGCCAGCGCCTGCATCCGGCTCGAGAAGTCGTCGATGCTCGTCGTGAAGGTCGATGGCTTGCGGTGTCGCGCGACGACGATGAGCGAACCGACGATGCTCACGATCGCCGCGAGGACCAGGAACGCGACGTTGCTGACGTTGCTCATCTCGCGTCGCCCGCCGAGACGATGTGCTGCGGGTCGAGCCCCCAGCTCTCGCCGCCCTGCCACGTCTCACGTTTCCAGATGGGCACCGACGATTTGATCGAGTCGATCGCGAACCGTGCCGCGTCGAACGCGTCGTCGCGATGCGGTGCAGCGACGACCACGAGCACCGCGGACTCGCCGATGGGGACGACGCCGTGGCGGTGCAGCGCGACGATGCGACCCAACTCGGGCCAGCGGCGGCGCATCTCGGCGACCAGTGCCGCCAGGGCGGGCTCGGCCTGGCTCTCGTATGCCTCGTACTCGAGGCGGGTCACGTCACTGCGCCCCTCGGAGTGGTCGCGCGCCGTACCGCTGAACGAGACGACGGCCCCGCACCGCGGCTCGACGACCCACGCAGAGGCCTCGGCCACCGGCAGCAACGCCGCGGTGAGACCGATCCATTCGTCGCCGGGCGGCAATGTTGACACCCCGCCATGCTACGGGACGATCCTGTCACCATCCCAGAGCGCCACCCCACAGCGCTGCTGCATGGCGCCACTGCCCGCGACGGCGCGTCGAACACCGCTCGGTAACGTATGGCGTGATGTACGAGGGATCCGAGGGTGACGAGTGGGAGGTGCCGTCCGGCCCGCCACTCCCCCGACCGGATCGGCTCTGGATCCATCCGTCCGAGATCCGCGGTCCGTCCGGCGGGCCACGCGACCCGATGCCGCGACGCCGCCTCTCGCTCGGCACGGTCCTGGTCTCGACGTCGATCGGTGCGCTGGGGATGCTGACCGCGTTGGCCGGCGGCGGGTTGCTCGTCGGCTTCGAGCGCGATGCCGCCGAGGAGACCGCGACCGCGGCCTCGCCGGTTTCGGCCACGCTGACCACCGTGCTCGCATCGTCCGACGACGCGATGGCGTCGGTCGCGACGCTCCAGGTCGAGCGCACCTCCGGCATGACGATGACGCCGGCCGTGGCACTCGATGACCACGGCGATCTCGTGATCAGCGCCGCGGCGATCGACCAGGCCAAGAAGATCGCGATGCAGGCTGGTGACAAGTCGTTGTCGACGGCGAC
>JAYTFP010000318.1:0-6185 GCA_043734285.1 Acidimicrobiaceae bacterium | reverse complement strand
CGCGATGTTCCTGCACGAGAACGCGCTCAATCCGTTCCGCTACGCGACGTTGCTGAAGATGGAGACCGAAGTCGTGTCGATGGCCGTCGACCTCTTCGGCGCCGGGTGCGGCGCGATGTCGTCGGGCGGCACCGAGTCGATCTTCCTGGCCATCCAGACCGCCCGTGACATGGCCCGCAAGGAAGGCATCACCGAGCCGCAACTCGTGTGTACCGACACTGCCCACCCGGCGTTCGCGAAGGCGTGCCACTACCTGAGCGTCGAGATGGTGCGTCTCGATCACGGTCCCGACGGGCGGGCCGTTCCCGAGTCGTACGAGGCAGCCATCACGGCGCGCACGGCGCTCGTCGTGGCCTCGGCGCCGTCGTACCCCTTCGGCGTCATCGACCCGGTCGCCGCGGTCGCCGCGATCGCAGCCGATCGCGGCGTTCGGTGTCATGTCGATGCCTGTCTCGGCGGATGGCTGCTTCCCTGGTGGGAGCGACTCGGCCAACCAGTGCCACCCTGGACATTCGCGGTATCGGGTGTCACCTCGATGTCGGCCGACATCCACAAGTACGGCTACGCCTTCAAGGGCGCGTCGATGGTGATGTACCGCGACCGCGAGCAGCTCCAAGAGCAGATCTTCATGTACGACTCGTGGCCCGGCGGGCTCTACGCCTCGTCGACATCGGCGGGTACGCGGTCGGGGGCGCCGATCGCCGGCGCATGGACCGCGATCACGCATCTCGGCGAGGCCGGCTACCTCCGGCTGGCTGCACGCGTGCTCGATGCGACGACCCGCTTCAAGGCGGGCATCGACTCGATCGACGGCATGTCGATCACCTCCGACCCCGACATGTCGGTGTTCGAGTTCGGATCGGCGACCGCCGACAACGGCGCGATCTGCGAAGTGATGGACGACCGCGGCTGGAACCTCGACCGTCAGCAGGGTGGACTGCACCTCATGGCCTCGCCCGGCCACGACGGTGTCGTCGACGATTTCGTGACCGACCTCGCGTTCGCCGCCACGACCGCGGGAACGGCGCGCGGCGACGGCCTCGCCTACGGGGGAGTCGTGGTCTGAACATCGAGTCGCATCGCACTTCCGCGTTCGCCGGCGCGGTCCTCGTCGGAGGAGCGAGTCGCCGGATGGGACGCGACAAGGCGACCCTCGAGTACGAGGGCACGATGCTCGGACGGCGGGCGCTGGACGCACTGCGCGAAGCCGGCGCACACCACATCGCGCTCGTCGGCGCCCGCGATGAGCATGCCGACATCGATGCAGTCCGCGTCGCCGACCGCGAGCCAGGGGCCGGCCCGCTCGGTGGCGTCGTCGCCGCGTTGACGTGGGCGCCGGTCTTCCCAGTCGTCACCCTGCCCTGCGATCTGCCAGCCGTCTCGGCCCGAGACGTGCGGGCGCTGTTCGATGCCCTCGACCCCGCGGTCGATGCCGTCATCGCCGAGGTCGACGGTCGCTCGACCCATCTCGTCGCCGCGTGGAACGAATCCGCGCTCGCCGGCCTCGTCGCCGCCGAGCGTTCCGGGGTGCGTTCGATGGCCCAGGCCATCGAATCACTGGTGGTCGCCACGCACGTCGGCGGGCCTCGACTGCGCGACGCCGACACTCCCGACGATCTCGAACCGAGCCGGTACCGTGTACCCATGGGTACCGTTCCTCACCTCGACATCGACCAGCTCGCGACCCTGCACCGCGACGGCGGTGCGATCCTCGATGTCCGCCAGGCCGACGAGTACGACGAGGCGCACGTGCCAGGCGCCGTGCTGGTGCCGTTGAACGAGCTGACCGAGCGCGTCGATGAGGTGCCCACCGGTGATCCGCTCGCGGTGATCTGCAAGAGCGGCGCGCGAAGTCTTCGGGCCTGTGAGTTCCTCATGGCGCAGGGATTCGAGGTCGCCAACGTCAGCGGAGGCACGATGGCGTGGATCGAACAAGGCCATGCGGTGGCCACGGGGATGGAGCGTGGCTGATCGGTCCGTGCCCGATGGAAGGCTCGTCGACACCGACGACGAGGTCGCCAACGCCATCGACGAGATCCTCGAAGTCGATCGCTACGGCATCGACACCGAATTCCACCGCGAACGCACGTACTTCCCGCAGGTCGCGCTCATCCAGATCGCCTACGCCGATCAGATCATCCTCATCGACCCGATCGCGGTCGACCTCCAGCCCCTGAAGCGCCTCTTCGAGAGCGACGTCCTGGCGATCATGCACGCCTCGCGGCAAGACCTCGAGGTCTTCGAGCATTCCTGTGGTGTCATCCCGCGGAACATCTTCGACACGCAGGTCGCCGGGGGGTTCCTCGGATTCTCTACGCCATCGTTGGCAACGCTGCTCGAGAAGGAGTTGGGCATCCGCGCTCCCAAGGCCGATCGACTGACCGACTGGTTGCGCCGGCCGCTGACCGATCGGCAGATCAAGTACGCGGCCGCCGACGTCGCCCATCTCTGCGATCTCCACACGCGACTCGTCGCCGATCTCGAGTCGCGCGGGCGACTCTCGTGGACCGTCGAGGCGACCAACGAGATGATCAACGAGCCGCGCGGTCCGCGCGATCCACTCGAGGCGTGGCGGCGGATCAAAGAGGTCCGTCACCTCCGTGGCGTCGACCTCGCGACGGCGCAGGGGCTCGCCGCCTGGCGCGAGGATCGTGCCCGCTCTCTCGACCTGACACCCCGGTTCGTCCTCGCCGACCTGGGCGTGGTCGGCTTGGCCGTCGCCCGTCCGACCAGCGAGGACCAGCTGAAAGACGTCCGCGGCATCGACGCCCGCAGCCTTCGCAACGTCGCCGCCGAGCTGCTCCAGGTCATCGCCACATCCGCCGCGACACCGGCGCGCCGCGACCCGGGCGTGGTCAACGGCGAGCTGTCGGCAACCCTGCGGCCGGCGCTCCCACTCGTCTCCGCTTGGGTCACGCAGCTGTCGCGCGAGCTGCACATCGAGCCGGCGATGCTGGCGACCCGAACCGACCTCGAGGCCTTCCTGCGGGGCGATGCCGACGCTCGTCTCGCCCGCGGCTGGCGGGCCGAGTTGGTCGGCGAGCCGGTTCGGCGCCTGGTCGACGGCGAGGTGGCAATGGCATTCGACCGCGTGACCGGGCTGCACATCGAGGAACGTGCCCGCCATCCGAAGTCCCCGTAGTCAGGTAGCCGGCGAGCGGCCGGGGCGATCTGGTGCGCCGCGAGGCCGCGACGGTATGGTGGACCTGAGTTCTCTGTCGTTCCTTGGGAGACAATTGTGAAGAAGGGTCGCCATCGCCGATTCGAAGAGGCCCGTGCGCTCAAGCGTGGCCCCGACATCGACATCGAATCGATCCTCGACGAGCCGTTCTCCGAGACCGATGACGACGAGGACGACGAAGTCGACGATCCGGCTGCTCGCTGGACCGCAGCCGAGGGCGAGTAGGTATTTCCGTCTAGGCCTTCGGCTTGCGACGGGTCGGGTGCGGCAGCACGTGCGTTGCCGGTCGCGACTCGAGGTGCTCGACCAACCAGGCGTACTGATCAGCGCCGACCAGCTCGATGATCTCGTCTCGCAATTCTTGGTAGACCCGCCGTTTGCCGACGAACGCGTCAGGCGTGTCGGTGCACCACCAGTGGAACTCGTCGCCACCGTCGCCCCAGTCGCGGCGCCGCCACTCGGCGAGCGAGTTGGTGACGTTCCCGTGATCGTCGGTGTTGTGGGTGAGCCGGAGCGGCAACTGCCAGCACACGTCAGGCTTCCAGTCCATCGGTCGTTCGTCAGCGTGCAGCGCGCCGACATGCAACGCACAGCCCGCTCCGGCATGGAAGTCGGGACGGTTGAGGAAGATGCAGGCGTCGTCGACCAGACGAGTCGTCCACTCGCCTTCGTCGTTCTTCGCCAGCGGGCCGCCGAGCCTCTTCGACTTCGCCTTGAACTGCCATTCGTCAGCCGTCAGCCGCTTGGCCGCCTTGCGCACGGTCGTGCGGTCCTCGCCGTCGGCAAAGTGAGCGCCGTAGCTACAGCATCCCTGTGATTGCTCAGTGGCGTCCTCGGTCAACACGCCCTTGCAGCCGTTGCCGAAGATGCACGTCCAGCTGCTCATCAGGAAGGTCGCGTCGAACATCCACGTGGTGCCGTCGGCTTCGTCGAAGCTGATCCAATCGTGCAGATTCGTCGGTGCGTCAGGTGTCGCCGTCATGGGCCGATCAAGCTACACCGCGTGCCACGATGACTTCGACCACGAGGAGGTTCGGATGGCAGCCGAGTTCGACGGGATCGCAGCGCGTCTCGAAGGCATCGCGGAAGAGTTGGCCGAGCTGGCCATCGTGCGACTCCGCGAGTCGATCGACCAGGGCGGCTCCGAGCTCCCGGTCGACGAACGCCGGCTCCAGCAGGCGCGGCGGGCCGTTCTGAAGGCAGCGTCGTTACTGGGGCAGACACCGCGGAACGCCAGCGACTGGTGAAGCCGGTCGCGGTCACTCGGTGGCTGATTGCCGGATGCGTCCTTGTGCTCGGCGCGTGTGGGGGCGACGCGTCGCATTCCTCGATCACCAGCACGACCACCGCTCTCACCACGAGTACGACTACGAGCACGACCGGCTCACCGACCACGACGAGTCCGCCGGTCACGGTGACGACGCAGCCCGCGGTGACGGTCTCGGTCGTGGGCGACAGCATCGCCATGCTGTCCCACGACGAACTCATCGCCGCCTTCGCGGAGCACGGCTGGATCGCATCGGTCGTGGCGAACAGCTCGACCACTGTCGAGAGCAACCGAGCCCAGATCCGCGCCGCGGTGGCGGACCATCCCCGTGTGGTCGTCATCGAACTGGGGACGAATGATGCGGGTCAGATCGGCAACGCGTTCGCCCATCCGACCGCGGCCGACCGGCGGGCCGCGCTGGCTCGCACCGTCGCGAACATCGACGGTGCGCTCGACGACCTCGCTGCTGTCGCGTGCCTGGTCTGGGTCGACATCAACGACTGGACGCTCGCGCCGTTCTACGACGTGCGCGGCACGGCCCCGACGATCAACGCGGCGCTGCGTGCCGAGGCGGCTCGGCGCCCGTTGCTCCATCTGGCTCCGTATCGCCAGACGTTTGCACCCGCCGACCCGACCGCTGCGGCATGGCTGCGCGCGAATTACGACGAGCATCTTCTGCACCCGGCAACTGCCGAGGCCCGCACCCGCATCGTCGCGCTGATCGCCGCCACGGTGCACCAGTCCTGCGGCGTCTGATCAGGGCGCTGGGGGGCCTGGCTCGACGTCGCTCAGTGAGCGCACGAGCCGATGCAGGCGGGCGAAATGGCGGTTGTCGAACGACATCATGAGCCGGGGGCGGTCGACCTCGTCGTGGTCGTCGAGCTCGGCCGGCAGCGCGGCGGTGCGCTCGATCACGGTGCCCGGCGTCAGGATGTCGCGGAAGTCGGCGTTGAGCCGGGTCAGCCGGGCGTCGTCGATGTCGCGGGTCAGACGGATGACGAGCAGACGGTCGACGTAGCGCATCGAGTGGAAGACGTCGTAGAAGTCGCAGATGTAGTCGGCCGCCGCGGTGATCGAGGAGGTGAGGAACACGAGGTCGAGGTCCTCGGGTGATACGAGACCGGCAGGCACGAGTTCGCGCCGCACGAAGTCGGTCCACGTCTTCCAGTAGGTGGTGCCCTCGGGGTCGAAGAGCACGACCGGTGACACGGGCTCCTTGCCGGTCTGGATCAGGGTCAACAGTTCGAACGTCTCGTCGAGCGTGCCGAAACCGCCGGGAAAGACGACGTACGCGGAGCTCTCCTTCATGAAGGTGAGCTTGCGAGTGAAGAAGTAGCGGAACGGCACCAGGCGATCGGCCGGGAGGATCCCGCCGCCGTTCATGGATTCGAAGGGCAGGCGGATGGTCACGCCGAACGAATTCGCGGCGCCGGCTCCGTGCACCCCCGCGGCCATGATGCCGGGACCGCCGCCGGTGATCGTCATCCAGTTGCGTCGAGAGAGCTCCGCCCCCATCGCCTCGGCCGCGGCATAGGCCGGCGTGCCCTGGGCTATCCGCGCGGACCCGAAGATCGAGCACTTGCGGCGGTCGCGGTAGGGGCGGAATGCGGCGAACGAACCCCGAAGCTCTTTCAGGGCGTTGTTCACGATCTTGAGGTCGCCGCGGGTATTGCCGTCGCGACTGAGCTTCATGACCGAGCCGAGCATCTCGATGACGAGATCGCGGTCGTGCTCGAT
>JAYTFP010000317.1:0-9822 GCA_043734285.1 Acidimicrobiaceae bacterium | reverse complement strand
GCCCGGCCGGCTGGCGGCGCGGCTGGGGATCTCGCCGGCGCGACAGAGCACCTCGGGGATCGGCGGCACCGTGCCCCAGCAGCTCGTCACCGAAACGGCGGTCGAGATCGCCGCGGGAAACATCGGCGTGGGTGTCGTGGTCGGGGCGGAGGCGCTCGACACGATCCGCCGGCTCAAGCGCGGGGGTGAGCGCCCCACGTGGGGGTTCCGCAGTCCCGAGAAGCGGCCGTTCCCGTTCGAGGCGCCGTTCCATCCGGCCGAGGTGGCCCACGAGGTCTTCCAGGCGTGGCTCACCTTCGCGGTGCGGGACGTGGCTCGCAGAGCGCGACTCGGCATCGGTCCCGAGGAGTACCCGCGCAACATCGGCGCGTTGA
The DNA here is from genome assembly GCA_043734285.1 of Acidimicrobiaceae bacterium. Classification (GTDB taxonomy): domain Bacteria; phylum Actinomycetota; class Acidimicrobiia; order Acidimicrobiales; family Microtrichaceae; genus JAYTFP01. The sequence goes on along the minus strand of JAYTFP010000317.1, from coordinate 9,448 downwards.
TGGCGGGGCTCACCGAGGTCGCCGCGTCGAATCCGCACGCCTGGTTCCCGATCGCGCACTCGGCCGCCGAGCTCGTCGACGTCACGCCTGACAACCGGATGGTCGGCTATCCCTACACGAAGCGCACGATCGCGGTGATGGACGTCGACATGGCGGCCGCGGTGATCATCGCCAGTCACGAAGCCGCCGACCGGCTCGGCGTGCCGGTCGAGCGACGGGTCTATCTGCGCGGCTCGTCGTACTCGACCGACGCAGTGTACGTCGCCGAGCATCCCGATCTGTCGCGATCGCCAGCGATGGCGACCGCGTTCGGTGCCGCGCTCGCGCAGGCCGGAGTCGGCATCGACGACGTGGCCCACCTCGACCTCTACTCGTGCTTCGCGTCGTCGGTGCACTTCGCGTGCGACGCTCTGGGCATCGATCCGTTGCGCGACCCGCGATCGATGACCGTCACGGGCGGACTCCCGTTCGCGGGCGGACCGGCGAGCAACTACCTCTCGCACGCACTGACATCGATGGTGGGCGTGTTGCGCGCGGATCCCGGTTCACTCGGCCTCGTCTCGGGCGTCGGCATGCACATGACCAAGCACATCGCCGCGGTCTACTCGACCGACCCGGGGCCCGCGCCCTTCGGGCCCGATGACTCGACGCCTCCCGCACCCGCGACCCTCCCAATCGTCGACACGCACGACGGCCCGGCGATCGTCGCCGCCTATTCGGTCGTCCACGGTCGCGATGGATTGCCGGAGTGGGGACTGATCGTCGCGGAGGTCGACGGGGGAGCGCGCTGCTACGGGCGCGTCGACGACCCCGACATGCTCGTGACGATGGAGCTCGACGAATGGGTCGGTCAACGGGTGGTGCTCCGCAGCGGTGACGACAAGGTCAACCGCGTCGTCGCCTGACGGCCGGCTCGACTGGCGCGCGCCTACCGCGGTTCGCGGGGTAGGCCCAGCACCCGTTCGCCGATGATGTTGCGGTTCACCTCGCTGGTGCCGCCGGCGATCGTCATCGAGCGTGCCATCACGAGTCGTTCTCCCCACGGTCCGTCGAGCGCGCCCATTCCGAGGACGCGGATCGCGACCTCGGGCAGGCGTTGGCCGACCTGGCTCCAGATCATCTTGATGAGGCTCGATTCGGGTCCGGCCGGGAGCCCGGCGATCGCTCGCTCGGTCGCGCGCTCGGAGAGCAGACGGTGCATCTCGCCCGCCGACCAGAGCGCGGCGAGCTCCTGGCGCACGATCGGATCGTCGGTGACCCCCGCCTTGCGGGCCTCGTCGATGAGATCGCGGATCAAGCGGCGGTTCTGCAGATGCAGGTTCGCGACGCCACTGCGCTCGAACGTCAGGGTCGCCATCGCGACCATCCACCCCTGGTGCTCGGGGCCGAGCATCGCGTCGGCGGGAACTATCACATCGTCGAAGAAGATCTCGCAGAAGTCGGCGTCACCGGTGATCGTGCGCATCGGGCGCACGTCGATGCCCGGGAGCGACATGTCGACGATGAAGCACGAGATGCCCTTGTGCGGTGATGCATCGGGATCGGTTCGAGCCAGCATCTCGCACCAGTCGGCGACCTGGCCGTAGGTGTTCCACACCTTCTGGCCGGTGACGACCCAGCCGTCGTCATCGCCACTGCGCACCGCACGAGTGCTCAGCGACGCGAGGTCGCTGCCCGCGTCGGGCTCACTGAAGCCCTGGCACCAGATTTCGTCGCCGCGCAGCATCGGGCGCAGAAAGCGCTCCTTCTGCTCGTCGGTGCCGAAGGCCATGATCGACGGAGCGATGTTCGACACGCCTACGACGTTGAGCGGGCCGGCCGCACCGGCGGCGTCGAGCTCTTTGGCGAGCACGACCTGGTGTGCGAGGCCCAGACCGCGTCCGCCGAACTCGACGGGCCAGTCGAGCCCTGACCAGCCGGCATCGGCCATCAGGTGGTTCCACTCGCGCATGCGAGTGATCCAGTCCTCGTCGGGATCGCCGCGGAAGAACAGGTCGCGGTAGCGCTCGGTGCAGTGCTCGGCGAGCCACGAACGCACCTCGAGGCAGAAGTCGTCGAGGTCTTCCGGCGCCACTGCGGTCATCTCGCCGATGGTAACCTGACGCCCGTGTCAGTGACCGGTCCCCGCTTCGATCTGCCGACCATCGAGCCCGAGTCCGAGCCGTACTGGACCGCTCTGCGCGAGGGCCGTCTGCTCATCAAACTCTGCGCTGCGTGCGGCCTCCACCACTCGTACCCGCGGCCGTTCTGCCCCCACTGTTGGAGCGACGACGTGAGCTGGGTCGAGGCGAGCGGGGGAGCGAGCCTCTACACGCACTCGGTCGTCTATCGCAACGATCTGCCGCCGTTCGGGCCGCAGGTGCCGTACATCGCCGCGGTCGTCGACCTCGACGAGGGCCCGCGCATGATGACCCGCATCGTCGACTGCGAGCCGCACGCGTTGGCCATCGGCATGCGGCTGCAGATGCGCACCGAAGTCGTCACCGACGAGGTGTCGATGGCTGTCTTCGCTCCCGTGTGACGCGCTGATGCCCGCCCCCGCCGACGACGACGTCACGCTGGTCGTCGATGGCCACGAGATGATCGTGTCGAGCCCCGGCAAGGTGTTCTTCTCCGAGCGGGGCGAGACGAAACTCGACCTGATCGAGTTCTACACCGCCGTCCGCGAACCGCTGCTCGCGGCGATGGGCGGGCGTCCGGTGCTGCTGCAGCGGTTCCCGCACGGCGCCGAGGGCAGCTCGTTCTTCCAGAAACGTGTCGAGCGTGGATCGACCGAGTGGCTGACGACCTCGGTTGTGAGTACCCCCAACGGCACGACGTCCGACGCGCTGGTGATCACCGATCTCGCGCACGTTGTCTGGGCGGTGAACCGTGCCTGTCTGGGGTTCCACGTCTGGCCGAACATGGCGGCCGACCCCGAACATGCGGACGAGCTGCGGATCGATCTCGACCCGAACCCGGGCGTCGACTTCGCGATGGTGCGCGACGCGGCTCTGCTCGTGCGTGACCTCCTCGCGGATCTCGGCATGACCGGCTATCCCAAGACCACCGGCAACCGCGGCATCCACATCTACGTTCGCCTCGAGCCGCGCTGGGACAGCTACCAGGTCAGGTCGGCCGCGGTCGCGCTGGCCCGCGAACTGGAACGCCGCCATCCGACGCAGGTCACCGCTGCGTGGTGGAAAGAGGAGCGCGGCACGCGCGTGTTCGTCGACTTCAACCAGAACGCGCCGCACAAGACCGTGTTCGGGGCCTGGAGCGTGCGGGCCCGACCGGGCGCGCAGGTGTCGACGCCGTTCTTCTGGGACGAGCTCGACGAGTCGTTCCACCCCGACCAATTCACGATCCCGATGGTCGCCGAGCGCGTCGCCGCAATGGGCAATCCGTGGGCCGAGATGTACGAGCGTCCGCAGTCGCTCGAACCGCTGCTCGCGCTGCACGAGCGCGACATGGCCGCGGGATTGATGGATGCGCCGTGGCCCCCGGTGTATCCGAAGCAACCGAACGAGCCCCCACGCGTCGCGCCGTCACGCGCGAAGAAGAGTTCGTCGTAGTGATCCGGCGGGCAGGCCCATCGAGTCCTCCATCGCCGTCAACAGCTCCGTGCGGTTTCGGCTGATCTCCGCCATCGTCACAAGACTGACGACGACGAAGAGCGATGCCACGAGCAGCAGGAAGATCGTGACGGCATTGCCACCGGTCTGACGAGTACCACTTGTGAGAGACGAAGCGACCACGACTATTGCCGCCAGCACGCCAACAATCGCATTCAATCCGGCGATCCGGCTACGACCGCCCGGAGCCACCTGGCCTTTCAACACGAGCCTTCCCTTGGTCTGTTCGAGATCGACGACCACGTCGTGCCAGCAGGTGTACCCGATAAATCGCGCGTACCGCCGGAGGCGCATGTGACATACCTGGTCCGGGTCGACCTGGCATTCGACGGAGAAATTTCTCCCCACCGACGGTTGTCTGCCCGTCAATGCCTCGACGAGCCGTGCCTCCAGTTGGTCGAAGGAGACCAGCGGGCAGTTGCCATAGATCGTCCGTCGCTGAAACGCCGCGCCGACCAAAGGGATGTCACGCTGCACTCAGAGTCCTAATTCGACCCGAGGATGAGGGTGCCGTTCGCGCAGAACCAGCCGCCGGTTCCTGACACGCACGCCAACTCGGCATCCGCGACCTGTCGATCGGGCGTGCCCGCGTTCGCGTAGTCGTTGCGCAACTGGCGAGTGGCCTCGACGATCAGGAACAGGCCGCGCATGCCGGGGTGACACGCCGAGAGTCCGCCGCCGTCGGGATTGGTGGGCAGCGCACCGCCGATGCGCAACCGACCGTCGGCGACGAACGGTCCACCCTCGCCCTTTGCGCAGAAGCCCAGGTCTTCGAGCGTCTCGAGCACCATGAACGTGAACGCGTCGTAGATGCAGCACAGGTCGATGTCGTCGCGTGTCACCCCGGCGCGCTCGAACGCGTGCTTGCCCGAGACCGCGGCCGGACCGGTAGTGAAGTCGGTCCACTCCGACATCGTCGTGTGTGACACGTGCTGGCCAGCGCCGAGCACCCACACCGGTTCGGTGCGGCAGTCGGCGACGCGGTCCTCGGCCGCGAACACGACCGCGCAACCGCCGTCGGAGCGGATGCAGCACTGCAACTTCGTGAACGGATCGGCGATCATCGGCCCGTCGAGCACCTGATCGATGGTGATCGGTTCGCGGTAGTAGGCGTCGGGGTTGAAGCCGGCGTTGTAGCGGTGCGACACGGCGATCTCGGCGAGCTGCTCCATCGTCGTGCCGTATTCGTAGCGATGCCGGTTGGTCGACATGCCGTACTTGGCGATCAACGTGTGGCCGTACGGCACCTCGTACTGCACGGGTCCGCGTGCGCCGAAGCTCAGGTTCGCCGTGCGACGTCCCTTCTTCAGGTCGGCGCGAGTCGTCGATCCGTAGGTCAGCACCACGACGTCGGCGTGACCGCAGCTGATCGCGTCGACGGCGTGCGCGGCCATGATCTCCCAGGTGCCGCCACCGACGCCGGTCGAGTCGATCCACGTCGGCTTGAGACCGAGGTACTCGGCCACCTCGATCGGCGGCAGGCTGCCGGTGCCGTGGGAGGCGAAGCCGTCGACGTCGGCCTTGGTCAGGCCCGCGTCGGCGACGGCGCGCCGCACTGCCTGGGCGTGGAGGTGGAACGGCGTCAGCTCGTCGACTCGTCCGATGTCGGACAGAGCGACGCCGACGATGGCGACACGGCGGTTCATGAGGACTGCCTTTCGGTGAGATGTGGCACGACCTCGCCGGCGAAGCGGCGCATGGTCGTGTCGTCGGGCGCGTCGCGCAGCCAGAGGATGAACTGGCGGCATCCGGCCTCGACGAACGCCTGGGTCTTCTCGACGACCTGCTCGACCGTACCGACGAGGTTGTCGCGCAGGTAGGCGTCGGTGTCGACACCGCCCCACAGGTGGCCGCCGTCGGGCGTCTCGCACCAAGCGCGAGCCTCGGCGTCGGTGTCGAAGACGCGACAGTCGGGACCGTGCGTGCGGATGATGTCGTCGAACGGTCGGCCGATCTCCGCGCAGTAGCCCTCGAGCAGCGCCGACTTGTGCACGAAGGCGTCGAGCCCGACCTGCCAGTTGGTGAGATCCGCGTGGCGCGCCTCGATGCGCAGGGTGACCTTCTCGCCACCACCGCCGACGAGGATCGGCACCTTCGCCTGGATCGGCCTCGGATCACAGTAAGCACCGTCGAAGCGCAGGTGCTTGCCCTCGAAGTCGACCGTCTCCTCCGACCACAGCCGCGGGATGACCGTGAGCGCCTCGTCGAGGTGCGCGAGTCGCTCGGGCGCAGACGGGTAGTCGTAGCCGTACGCCTGGTACTCGCGCGAGTACCAGCCGGCGCCGAGCCCGAGGATCAGCCGTCCGCCGGAGTACACGTCGACGCAGGCAGCCTCCTTCGCGAGCAGTCCGACGTTGCGGTACGCGACGCACGTGACGAGTTGTCCGAGTCGCACTCGCTCGGTGTGCTGCGCGAGCGCGGCGAGCATCGTGAACGGCTCGAACACGTGCGTCGCCTCGCGGCGCGGCACGGTCTCGACGTGGTCGTAGACCCAGATGTGGTCATACCCGAGCGCCTCGGCCTGCTTCGCCAGCGCGATCGATCGCGTCCACGCCTCGGCGGCACCGGTGCCGGCGTACTCGAGCTTCCAACCCAGCGGCACGAAGACGCCGAATTCGAGGCTTGTCGAGGTACTCATGAGACGAACTCCCAGTACTGCAGCTCGACCATCATCGGGAGGAGGTAGCCCACGTAGAACGAGTGGATCTTCACGACGCCCTGGTCGTCGATCGTCGGATCGATGACGTCGACGCGCGGGTCGTGCTCGCGGAACGCCACGGCGCGCTCCCAGGCGGCATCGAGCTCAGCGCGGGTGGTGACCGCGAAGCCGTAGTGGTCCATACGCGGACACTTCATCGGATCGTCCTCCGCGATGAGGAAGATGAACTGGTCCCAGTGCACGCAACTGAAGATGAGCCGGTGGCGGTCCTCGGTCATCGTCGGCATCTCGTCGAACCCGAGCACGTCGGAGTAGAAGCGCACGAGGTTGGCACGACCGGACTCGTCGAGCAGGTCGGCCGGCACGCTGAGCGCCACGTGGTTCATACGTGGATTGCCACCGGGATAGAAGGGATGGGTCATGGCACCTCCGTACTGTCGCCGACGGCGGGACCATCGGTGTTGCGAGCGAATCCCGGAACGACCATCGCTTTACCGGCGATGCGGCCCTGGGCGAGATCGAGCAGTGCGTCGCCCAGGCCTTCGAGCGGCACATCGGTCGGGTCGATCAGGTCGTCGGTGGGCAGCACGCCCGACGCGAGCATCGCGAGCGCCTGCTCGAACCCATCGGCGTCGTAGATGAAGGATCCACAGACGTGCAGCTCGTTGAGGATCATGCGATTGGGGTCGAACGAGGGCGGCTCGATGCCGGCGCCGACCAGCGTGAGCCGTCCGCCGCGCAACAGCTGCTGGAATCCCGCTTCCATCGCAGATCGTTTCCCCGAGCACTCGAACACCACGTCGACGGCGTGCTCGGCGATCCGCTCGGGCTCCCACATCGGGAACGTCTCGAGTTCGTCGGGATGGAACACCCGCGTCGCGCCCAACCGTTGCGCGAGGTCGCGGCGCGCGGCGCCGGGTTCGACCGCGGTGACGCCCTCGAACCCTCGCGCCACCAGCACCGCGAGGGTGAGCGCGCCGATGGGCCCGATGCCGACGACCATCGCGGACTCGCCCGGGCGGATCTCGGATCGGGTGATGCCGTGCAACGCCACCGCGAGTGGTTCAGCCAGCGCGGCCTCACGATGTGAGAGTCCGTCGGGCAAGCGCAGCAGCGACGACGCTTTGACGATGACGAATCTCGCGAACGCGCCGTCGTGGTCGTCGGTGATCGAGCTGCCCCGGTTCTCGCACTGCGACGGCTTGCCCTCGATGCACTTGCGGCAGCGCCCGCACTTCGGTGACGACCCCTCGACGACCTCGTCGCCGATCGACCATTCGTCGACATCCTCGCCGAGCGCGGCGATGACGCCGGTGAACTCGTGACCCGCGACCAGCCCGGGCTTGCCCCAGCCCTCGACCATCATGTGCAGGTCGGAACCGCAGATGCCGCAGTGACTCACCTCGATGAGCACCTCACCCGCACCGGGTGCGGGCACAGGACGTTGCTCGACCTCTACCCGGCCGTTGCCCCGGTAGACCGCCACCGGCATGTGTTCCGTCATCGGACCTCCGCAGTGCTCTCGCCGACGGCGGAGCCGTCGGTATCGCGAAAAAGCCACGTCACGATCTCTTCGCGATCGGGGCGGCCCGACATGACCACTCCGCCGCGTTCGAGGACGACCACCTGCTGCGCGAGCGCCAGTGCGTGGTCGACGTGCTGTTCGACGATCAGCAGCGCGGTTCCCGCGGCGAGGATCCGTTCGAGTACTCCGTAGACCTCGGTGGTGATGATCGGCGCGAGACCGAGCGACAACTCGTCGGCGATCAGCAGCTTCGGCTCGAGGACGAGTACCCGGGCGAGCGTGAGCATGCGCTGCTCTCCACCCGAGAGCGACCCGGCGTTCTGACGGCGGCGCTCGCCGAGCTTGGGGAACATCTCGTAGGCGCGATCGAGCGCGGCACGCAGACCGGCGCGGCCGAATTCGCGACGGAACGGCAGGCTCAGGTTCTCCTCGACGTTCAACGTCGCGAAGACCGCGCGACCTTCAGGGGCGTGCGCGACACCGGCGCGCGCGAAGTCGTGTGCGGGTCGCGCCGAGTAATCGGCGCCGTTGACCTCGACCCGCCCCTGTGATGGCGCGAGTAGGCCGGAGGCCACGCGAGCGACAGTGGTCTTGCCGGCGCCGTTCGGCCCGACGAGCGCGACCGCCTCGGCCTCGTGCACCACGAACGACACGCCGAACAGTGCGTGGAACGGGCCGTACCCCGCGTGCACCTCGTCGAAGCGCAGCACCTCGGCACGCGACTCGGTCGCCGCCGCGGTCACAGGCCCGGCCCCAGGTAGGCCATGCGGACCTCGGCTCGGCCCAGCACCTCGTTCGTCTCGCCAGCCGCGATCAACCGACCGCAGTCGAGCACGTAGGTGCGCGACGCCAGTTGGCGGACGAATCCGACATCGTGTTCGCACAACAGGATCGCGGTGCCCCGCTCGACCCTGATCTGCTCGAGCACGGCTCCCATCTCGTCAGTCTCGCGGTGGTCGAGACCCGATGACGGCTCGTCGAGGAACAGCACGACCGGGTCGCACATGAGGGCACGTGCCAGTTCGACGACGCGGCCGGTGCCGAGGCTCAGCGAGTGCGCGGGGCGCTCGGCGTGGTCGGTGAGTCCCACGAGCTCGAGTGTCGCGTCGCAGCGCGCCTGTTCGTCGGAGGTCGCCCGAGAACGCCCGGTGAGATCCCGCCACAACGACGCGCCGTGTCGACGCGCCCGATCGGCGACGAGCAGGTGTTCGCGCACCGTGAGGCTGCCGAAGAGCTCAATCCGCTGGAACGTGCGACCGAGTCCGCGACGCGCTCGTTGATGCGGCGCGAGTCCGGCGAGGTCTTCACCGCGCAGGAGTACGCGGCCGGTGTCGGGGCGCAGCACTCCCGAGAGACAGTTGAACAGCGTCGTCTTGCCGGCCCCGTTCGGTCCGATCAAAGCGACCAGTTCGCCGGCATCGATGGCGACCGACACCGAGGCGAGCGCGGCGATCCCCTCGAAGCGCTTGCCGATCTCGTTGGCGACGAGCAGCGGCTCGCTCACGACGCGGCCTCGGGTGTCGATGAACGCCGGCCGGTCACCGACAGGATGCGTCGGATGCTCGCCGATGTCTGAGCCTCGATGATCCCCTCGGGGTGTTTCGCGTAGGTGAGCGCGCCGACGCCGAACAGGATCAAGGCGACGCCGAA
>JAYTFP010000316.1:0-7808 GCA_043734285.1 Acidimicrobiaceae bacterium | reverse complement strand
ACGTCGGCGAGGGGCCGGGCATCGATGCCGTGCACGACGGCTTCATGAACTCGGCGAAGCACCGGGCCGCGATTCTGTCGGGTCGCTACCGTTCGGTCGTCATCGGCATCGCGGTGAGCCGCGGTGTGGTGTTCATCGCCGAAGACTTCCGCGGCTGATCCAGCTGCGGACCGGCGAGACGCTGACCGTCTCGCTGAATGATCAGCGGATCTCGCCGCGGCGCACGATCACGCTGTCGATTATCCCATAGTCCTTCGCCTGCTCCGCGGTGAACCAACGGTCGCGGTCGGAGTCCTTCATGATCTGGTCGACACCCTGGCCGGTGTGGAACGCGATGCGCTCGGCGAGCATCTGCTTGATGTAGATCATCTGCTCGGCCTGGATCTTGATGTCGGCAGCCTGACCCTGGAAGCCCCCCGAGGGCTGGTGCATCATGATCCGCGCGCTCGGCAGGGCGTAACGCTTGCCCGCGGCGCCGGCGCACAAAAGGAACTGACCCATCGACGCGCCGAGACCCATGCAGATCGTGGCCACGTCGGGCTGGATGAAATTCATCGTGTCGTAGATCGCAAGCCCAGCGGTGACCGAGCCACCTGGCGAGTTGATGTAGAGCCAGATGTCCTTCTCGGGGTCTTCACCCTCGAGGTGCAGCAGCTGTGCGGCGATCAGGTTGGCGATCTGGTCGTTGACCTCGGACCCGAGCATCACGATGCGGTTCTTGAGCAGGCGGTTGTAGACGTCGGACGAGGGGTCGAGACCACCCATCGGACCGGCCATCATCGGCGCGATCGGGGGAAGTGTCGAGGTGGTGGGCGAAGCGGGAGACATGACGGAAAGGCTAGCCGCCGCCAGAACCGGTCCCTCACAACCCCAATTTGTCAAGCATGCGAGCGGCACCGCCGATGAAGAAGGTTCGCCACGAGAGTTCTGACGTCGAGGGGGGTTCCTGCATGTCAATGACCGACACAGTCGAGAGCCGGACCCAGGATCTCGAACTGGCCCTCGACGGCATCGCGAGCACGGGCGGCGCTGCGGTCCAGGTCATGCAGATGATCGACGACCCGAACGTCACCGCGATCAAGCTGGCCGGGACGATCGATGGCGATCCGATCTTCACCGCGCACCTCCTCCGGCTGGCCAACTCGGCCGGGTTCGGGATGGCGCAGCGCATCTCGACGACCAACCACGCGGTGAGTGTCGTCGGGTTCACGGCGGTCCGATCGATTGCCGCGCTCCTGGCCGCCGGGCTCAGCGAGCACAAGAATCCCGCGCCGCGTGGGTTCTGGGAACATTCCGCCGCCGCGGCCGCCGGCTGCGTCGCCGTGTCCGCGCGATTCGGTGTGCAGAAGGGCGAGGCGTTCTCGATGGGACTCCTGCACGACCTCGGATGGGCGATCCTCAACAACGTCGATCCGATCGTGCACCGCGAGATCACCCACGACATGCCGGACACTGCAGATCAGTGCGAGCTCGAGATCATCCAGTTCGGCACGAGTCACGCCCAGGCCGCCGCCCGAGTGCTGCGCTCGTGGAGCTTCCCGGTGAACTTCGTCAACGCCATCGCCACCCACCACGATCGCTCCGAGACCACGACCATCCACTCGAAGATGATCCTCGCCGGCGATGCGCTCGCACATCTCGTGCTCGCCGATTCGGGATTCGCGACCGACCCCGCCGACTTCGACCAGATGGGCATCTCGCCGGTCGCCCTCAAGGATCTGGTCGAACTCACCTCGGACTACACCGCGGAGATCCTCGCCTCACTCCCGCACTGAGGAACCGGTCAGGAGTGCGTGGGGTACACCGCGCTCGCTGACCTCGATCTCGACGCGGGCGCCGGGGAGCAACGCATCGGGGTGGTCGCTGCGCACCACCACCAGCATCCGCGGTCCCTCGTCGAGTTCGACGACCGCGATCGCGTACGGCACGACCGCCGCGAACGACGGGTGGAGCGGGCGATGTGTGACGGTGTGGTTGACCACTCGACCGGCGGGATCGATCACCTCGAACGACCGGACCGCGCCGTGGCACTCGGCGCAGCGGTACCGGCTCGGGTGGCGCCACTGCCGGCACTCGCCACAACGCTGGATCGTCAGTCGCCCCGCCTGCGCGTTTGCCGCATACCACTCGGCATGCAGCCCCGCCGCACCGGGATCGACATCGGGCCACTCGCGTTCGCTCATCGGTCGGCTCCGAGCACGATGATCGAACCGTCGCCGAAATCGCCCCAACCCGTGACCGCGCTGAGCGCGGCCCCGTCGACCTGCGCCGCGCCCGCCTCGCCGCGGAGCTGGCGGACCATTTCGACGACGTGGTTCATGCCCCACACGTGGCCCTGCGAGAGCAGCCCGCCGTGGGTGTTCATCGGCATCGCTCCGCCGAGGTCGATCGCACCGCTCAGCACCCAGTCGCCCGCCTCGCCCGGACCACACACGCCCATCGCCTCGAGCTGGAGCATGGCGATGTAGGTGAAGCAGTCGTAGACGCCGATGACGTCGAGCTCGGTCGGCGAGACGCCGGCCATCGCGAATGCCCTGCCCGCTGCCGTGGTCAGGCCCACGTGGAGGAGGTCGGCACGGCTCGCGACGTCGTCGGCCGGCTGCGGACGTCCCTCCGCCGCGCCGAGGATCGACACGACCGGACGGGCCAGATCACGTGCTCGTTCGGTCGACGTCACGACGACCGCAGCCGCGCCGTCGGTCTCGAGACAACAGTCGAAGAGGCGGAACGGCGAGCTGACCATGGGCGACGCCAGATACGACTCGAGGTCGAGGGGGCGGTCGCGCATCATCGCGAGCGGGTTGAGTGACGCGTGACGCCGCGCCGACAACGCGACGGCCGCAGTGTGGCGCTCGTCGATGCCGTAGGTCGCGCAGTAGTGGTTCGCGACCGGCGCGTAGAACTGCGTCGGGCTCAGCGCGCCCTGCGGCACCATCAGGTCGATCACGACGTCCTGCGCGGAACCCACGGCGAGCCCGTGCCGCGGCATCGGCACACCCTCACGCGGACGCAGCCACGAGTAGCCGTTCCACCCGACGACGACGAGGACGCACTCGGCCATGCCAGTGGCCACCGCCATCGCCGCGTTGCGCACCGCCGCGACACTCGAGGCCCCACCCATCGATGACGTGACCGAGAACGCGAGGTCGGCGACACCGAGATTGGCGGCCAGTTCCTCGGCGCTGGTCCAACCCGGAGGAGGGCAGATGCCGTCGACGTCGGATGCGTCGAGACCCGCATCAGCGAGCGCCGAGAGCGACGCGTCGAGCATCAACTCGACCGGCAACTCGGGCGAACCCCTGAAGAACGGCGTCTCGCCGACGCCGACGATCGCTGCGGCGCCGTTCACCGATACGGGGCCGTTCACCGATACGGGGCTGGCGGGTCCTGCACGACGATCGCGCGAGCGAGCTTGTCCCACCAGGTCTGATGGTTCGCGTCGATGAGCATCCACAGCGTGCCGATCACCGTGATCGCAGCGCAGACGAAGAACAGCACGGTGGCCCAGGAGTGGAACATGTGGTCGAAGTAGGCGAGGTCGTCGCCGCTCACCAGGACCCGCCGCACGAGCCAGGGCAAAGCGTCGCGCACGAACCACGGCAGGGCACTGATCAGGATCGGTGACGAGAACCGCCAGAACGACTCACGCACACCGATGGGGCAGTGCGTGCGCTTGTCCATGACACGGATCCGGCGCGCCTTGCGGCCAATGGTCTGGCCGGTCTTGCCCACCGGGCGGATCAGCCCGAACCAGATCACGATCAGGGCGAGCGTCAGGCAGATACCGCCGAGGAGCCACATCACGAAGTGGTCGGCGTAACAGATCTCGTAGGTGCGCTTGCCCGGCAAGTGCCACGTGTGGCAGTCGTCGGTGTTGTGGCTGAGGTAGACGAGGTAGACGAAGAGGACCGCGATGCCGGTGTTGACCAGTCCGTAGACGATCCCGTCGACGAATCGGGCCCACACGCGGAACCAGAACCCCGAGTAGCGGACCTCTTCGAGGTCGCCGTAGAACCGGAGACCGGCCAGACGCTCGCCCGCAGTCAGCTCGACCGACGGGACCAGCTTGCCCTTCTGCTCCTTGACGCGCTTGGGCTTGGCCTCAGGCGGCGCGGCGATCGTCATCGGCCATCTCTCTCATGTCGCGTCCCCACCAGGTCGTACTCTCCACCGATGCCCGAGGGCCACACTATCCATCGCCTGGCACGGGATCTGAACCTCACCATGGGACAGGGTGCCGTGATTGCGGGCTCGCCGCAAGGCCGCTTCGCCGCGGGTGCCGCCCTGATCAACGGCTCCCGGCTGCTCGCAGCCGATGCCTGGGGCAAGTACCTGGCCTGCGCGTTCGACGACGGTCATGTGCTCCACGTCCACCTCGGGCTCATCGGCAAGCTCCGGCCGGCCGACGTGGCGTCGTCGCCCGGGCCCACGATCCGGCTCCGTCTCGAGAACGACCGGCACGCGTGGCACCTCACCGGTCCGACCCGGTGCGAGCTGGTGACGCCCGAGCAGTGGCGGGCGATCACCTCGCGCCTCGGCGCCGACCCGCTGCGGCCACGGCCTGACGTGGGCACCGCGCGGGCTCGGCTCGCGGCGACCCGCAAGCCGATCGGAGCAGTCCTTCTCGACCAGAGCGTGATCGCCGGCGTGGGCAACGTGTACCGCGCCGAGCTGCTGTTCGTCTGCGGTCTCCACCCCGAGACACCCGCCGCCGACCTCGACGACGCCACGTTCGCCGAACTTTGGGACCGTCTCGTGCGGTTGATGCGCATCGGCGTGCGCCTCAATCGCATCGTCACCACGACGCCTGAGTTGATCGGCCGGTCACGGCCCCGGATGGAGCCCGACGATCGGCTCTATGTGTACCACCGCGATCACTGTCGCCTCTGCTCCACCGAGTTGCGGACGATCGAACTCGCCGGCCGCCCGATGCAGTACTGCCCGGTGTGCCAGGCGCGGGGCGGGGCGAGGGGCAGGGCTCAGAGCGATCGCAACAGCGCGGCGGCCGCTTCGGGGATGACCGGATTCGAGAACGTGCCCGAGCCGACCTCACCGGCAGCGAGGTAACGCAGCACACCCGGCGATCGCTGGGGCGGGGCGAGGTGCACGTGCAGGTGCGTGTCGCCGTCGTCGTTGGCCGCCTGGTGGAACCACATGAGGTAGGGGAAGATCTCACTGCGACCCGGCTCGCCGGCCCACAGACGGTCGTAGCGCCCGAGTACATCGGACAATGCCGCGGCGAGCCCGTCCCGCCGCGTGTCGTCGAGTTCGTCGAGGCGGCCGACCTTGGTGCGCGGCGCGACACGCAGGCCGTACGGATAGGGCGAGGCGAACGGCACCCACGCGGCCCATTCGCCGTCGTCGAACACGACACGACGACCATCGGCGACCTCGGCACGCAACTCGGCCGCGACGAGGTCACCGTGCGCCTGGATGAGCACCCGCTCGTCACGAGGGATCGGCGGCACGAACGGGTAGCCGTAGATCTGGCCGTGAGGATGGTGGATCATGGCGCCGACCTCGGTGCCACGACTCTCGAAGACCAGCACGTACGCGATCTCTGGACGCGCGATCAGCGCAGCGGTCCGATCCGCCCACAAGTCGATCACCTTGCGGATCTGCGCGACACCGAGCGATCCGAGCGACCCCTCGTGATGCGACGAGTAGAGGATCACCTCGGCCGCGCCGACCGCCGGCACCGTCGCGCCGGTCATGGCGGTCACCGGACCGGGCTCGAGGGCAGGCCAACGATTCGCGAACCACTTCACGTCGTAGTCGTCGGGTGCTTCGAGACCGCCCACGCAGAACGGACAGCCGTCGGTCGGCAGATTGGGCCGATGCTGTCTGGCGCCGACGACGTTGACCCATTCGCCCGAGTGAGGATCGAAACGCAGTTCGCCCGGCATCAGACCGACGCCTCGAGTGCCGCGGCGAGGGCCCGCAGCGCACGGCCTCGATGACTGATCGCGTGCTTCTCGTCGCCGGTCATCTCCGCGAACGTGCGCCCGTCACCGTCGCTCGGGACGAACACGGGGTCGTACCCGAACCCCTCCGAGCCGGTCGCCGCGCGCGCGATCGAGCCCTCGCACCAACCCTCGGCGAACACCGCTTCGGCGTCGGTCGCCGCCAGGCACACCACGGTGTGGAACCGCGCGGAGCGAACGTCGACGCCCTCGAGCCTCGTCAAGAGCAGCGCGACGTTGTCGGCATCGCCGGCGTCGTCGCCCGCGAATCGGGCCGACCGCACGCCGGGCTCGCCGTCGAGCGCGTCGACTTCGAGCCCCGTGTCATCGGCCAATGCCGCACGACCGGTCGCCGCGCGGATCGCCTCGGCCTTCAATCGTGCGTTGCCCGCGAGGTCGGGCGCACTCTCGACGACATCGGGGATCTCGGCCGGCCGCGACAGCAACTCGATCTGACCGCCGAGGATCTCCGCCATCTCACGGAGCTTGCCCGGATTGGCCGTGGCCGCCACGACCTGCTCGATCAACGCGCCTCGAACGACCGTGGCGACGGGGCGACCGAGATCATCTCGCGTTGCAGCTCGACGATCTCCTTGATGCCGAGCGCGGCGAGATCGACCAGTGCGTCGAGCTCGGCACGGCTGAACGGCGCACCCTCGGCGGTGCCCTGCACCTCGATCAGCGATCCGGCGCCCGTCATCACGACGTTCATGTCGACCTCGGCGGTGCTGTCTTCGGAGTACGGAAGATCGAGGCGGGCCTCGCCGTCGATGATCCCGACCGAGACGGCGGCGCAGTGGTCGAGCAGCGGGTTCACCGCGACGAGCTTGGCCTGCACGAGCCGGGTGCAGGCATCGTGCAGGGCGATCCAGGCGCCGCTGATCGACGCGGTGCGGGTTCCGCCGTCGGCTTGCAGGACGTCGCAGTCGATGAGGATCTGCCGTTCACCGAGCGCCACCATGTCGCACACGCCACGCAAGGAGCGGCCGATCAACCGCTCGATCTCGTGCGTGCGGCCCTTGGGTCCACGCCGCTCGCGGCCGATGCGGTCGGGTGATGATCCGGGCAGCATCGAGTACTCGGCGGTGACCCAGCCCTTGCCGGTGCCACGCATCCACCGCGGCACGTCGTTGTCGACGGTGGCGGTGCACAGCACCTTGGTGTCGCCGAACGACACGAGCACCGATCCGTGTGCGTAGATCGTGTAATCGCGGTCGATCGTGATGGGGCGCAGCTCGTTGGGCTCGCGTCCGTCGGGTCTCATGGGTGCTGTTCTCCTGCTGTCGGCGTGGACTGCCATCCTGCGGCGCCCGCGGTCATTGGTGGTGCTGCGTCGCGGTAGACGTCGTCACCTGCGGCGATCGCGTCGATCACGTAGCGCGGTGTGGCCATCAGGCCGCGCGCCACCTCGGCATCGAGGTAGCGCAACGGCCCACGCACGTGTGCGTCGAGCAGCGGCGCGGTCCGCGCTGGATCGAGACGCGGCGTGATCGGCGTGCGACTCGCGACCGCGAATGCCAGCGGACGCCCGTAGACCGCCGCCATACAGGGATAGCTGACGACCTCTGGGAAGACCGCCTGGATCGAGCGGACGACCTTGCCGTGCAGGTCGATCTCGGCGGGGCCCATCGGCCCGGCCTGGAGCGCCAGCACGCCCTCGTCGGCGAGCACTGCGGCGATCGCCGCGAAGTACTCGGTGGTGAAACAGAACGTCGCGGGGCCATCCGCGACCGGATCGGTCATGTCGGAGATCACCACGTCGAAGCGCCGCTCGGTGGTCGCGAGGAACTCGACCGCATCGCCGATGATCAACTCGACGCGCGGATCGTCGAACGAGCCCTGGAG